>JBAXMF010000421.1:0-2730 GCA_037134435.1 Methanomicrobiales archaeon
CGGAACGGTGACAGGGACCCTTGCCTTGCATACCGGAGATAAGGAGTTACAATCGGCCTGGGAGGAGGGGGATCGGATCATCCCATGGGACTCCCCGGATGTAGAGGACCGGATCTCAGCCTATCTTGTGGAACAGGGATAGATTCCCGAATAATTTCACCCCGGTTGCACGGACCCGGACGTTGCTGCATTTGGTAAAGAGTACCCGTGACAATTGACTCGTAACTTTTTTAACCGATTACCCAGGCACCCCGGGTTCACTCCAAAATGACCATTTCTTCGGGTTAAAAGGGCATTTACAAATAATCCTACGCCAGGTGGTCACGGGTACTATTTTTGCGGCGCACGACGTTGCCCAAGACCAGGGAATCACAGCCAGGGCGGCACTCTACCATGGAGAGTAACCAGGGAGAATGCCAGGGATCACAAACCCAACAATGCATCACCTGAAGACCTGGCGGGATCACACGACGAAGACTATTCTTGATCCGCAGTGGAACGTTGTCGGTAATGCTGACCCAAAAAATGCCTCTAACCGGGCCTTACCAATTAACATTATAGAATTGCCAGCCACATGGATTCGCAGAAGGACCAAAAAAAGCGAGAAATGCTTGGCAAATGCCGGGTCAGACCAGATCGTTGATGATATGCCCGACCGAAGGAAACAACTACATCGTTTGGGTTCGGTAGAAAGGAATCGGGCCTTCCCCGAAAAACCGCATATAGAAAATATGAGAGGTGGACCGTTATTCCCACCCCGCTCTCAACATACAGTCTCTCGTTACAGGTCTTCTTTACGGCGTTTCCAGACATAGAGCACCCAGAGGAATGAACTAAGTGTTGCAACGATAGTCGAGAGACCAAGCAATGGTATGTACCACCACTGCTCTCCCATCGTACCTCCCATCACCCCGCTGCCGGCAATTGTCGCGATGGTGTTCGGGACAAGGAATGCCGTGCCGAGCACCGTTAAGTAGGCAGTGACCAGGGCAAACCGGTTATTGAGGCTCTGCAACTGGTTATTGTAGATACTCTGCATCACTTCAAGACCGGATGCGAGTACATTTGACATCTGCTCTGAAAGTTCGATATGGCGGTCGAGGTTGTTCGAAAGTATCCCGATCCTCCCGAGGAGGTGCTCATCGTCGGTGATAAGGTCTGAATCGCCGTAACGGAGCGATTCTGTTACGTCCTTCGTCGCCCAGAGAACATTCAGGTAATTGATCAGGATATGCTTCATATTGTAGATGTCACGGGCTATCTTCTGCCGGCCCATCTTTTCCTCAATCAATGCCTTGCTGATGCTATCCCCGTGTGCTTCTATGCCACGGAGAAACTCAAAATTACGGTCATTATTTTCATCAATAATCCGCTCAAGGACAAGCGTTATACTATCCGGGGTATTGTCCGCATTCAGTTTTTTCAGGAAGGGCTGGGCATAACGGGAGAATTTAAGAAGCCTGTTGATGTCCTCGTTGTGCACCGTCACGATGGTATTACCCCTGATCAGGATGATAATCGGACGCACAATGATGTCAGTGTCGGTCATGGCAACCGCGGGGAGCATAATTCCCAACTCGTCATCGTAGTCCTCGTACGAGGAATAGAACCCGGAAAACAGTTTCTGGTAGTCAACTCTCTGGAATCCCATTGCAGGGCCGATAATCTCTATCTCCTGTTCTAGTTCCTTCATGGTAAAGTCGACCCAGGCTACTGACGCATCAACAACCGCCTCCAGGTAATGTTTGGGAGTTCGGCTGACAATTTTTTCCGTCCGCCCCCCGGGCTTCAGCGTCACGCAAAAGCTGGGGCCGTCAGATATTGAACAGTACAAGGGTGTTTCCGGCATTTCCATAACAATTTCAGGGGTTTTCATGGGGTTACTTCACCTCCTCGCCGAAGAATTATTTTGTAGTTAAAAGTTATTTTTTTAGCCTTATATACCCAGCATCATGTGCCCTGGTACATCTCCCTTGCATGGAACCTTTTGAAAATGCCGCTTTTTCGTCACCAAACTCTCTGGTGCTGAAAGAAAATTTACAAAAATCAGAAAAAATGAGGGTGAACCATTCAACCTTTTACCACGGGTGGCATGAGCGAGAATGGAACATTTCCACGTCCTAATGGAGGATCGAGTGGTGTCAGGCCGCTTCCCTTAAGGATTTCCTGACCGCCACTGCCGAGGAGCAACTGGATCCACTGAATCGCACCCTCCGGGTTCACTGCAATGGACAGGCCGGTAATACCGTACTCGGTTTTTACACCAGTCGTCGCATTGGTCTGGCTTGCAAACCTGACATAATATTCTGTATATTTCGGGTACAACTGCGTTTCAATAAGAGTCGGATCAGCGATTGCTATGGCGTCAGCTATCTCACCATTCTTCGTGATCTTGTTAATCTCGGCGCTGCTTGTACCGAAATACAACTGGACATCAGTGTCGGGGTGAGATTTCACATAGACGATCGCAAGCTTCGTGAAGGAGGCCGTGAGGTCCTTATCACTGAAGATAACCAGTGGTTTTGTCGCAACTGCTGGTGTCGTGTAATCCACCGGGATACCAGCGGGTATGCCTTTGGGCACTCCTGCGGTTATTGGTGTAAAGAGGCTCTTGTTGTACTTGTCCTTCCCGTAGGCGGCAATTGCTGCCTGGGTGTCGGGTGCAATCAGGAAATTGACGAAGTCATTTGCAGCGTTGATCTTTTCAACCGGCTGTTTTGGGTTGTATAC
>JBAXMF010000422.1:0-2727 GCA_037134435.1 Methanomicrobiales archaeon
CACTCGCCGTCTGACCTGCTGTTACGCTTACACTCGTCGTGTAGTCAGCATACCCATTCTTTTTAAGGACAAGCGAATGACTGCCAGCGGATACTCCGCTCAGTGTCGCAGGGGTTGTGCCCTTGTATATCCCGTCCAATACAATCGTTGCTCCGGTGGGTGTTGACATAACATTGATCGACCCGGTTGTCGACTGGACCACCAGGGTAGCCGAAACACTCGCCGTCTGACCTGCTGTTACGCTTACACTCGTCGTGTAGTCAGCATACCCGCTCTTTTTCAGGACAACGGCATGACTCCCAACTGATATTTCAGTTAACGTTGCAGGAGTATAGTATCCCATATCAGTCCCATCAAGATAGATCCTCGCACCGGAAGGAGTTGAACTTACAGAGATTTCCCCCACGGTCGACGACCCGAAATAGTGCATCTTCAGGTCATTGAGCTGGTTACCATCGTAGATCAACGGGTGCTGGTCACTATGTTTCAACGTAGTAAGCGGGGAAGCGTAATTGAAGGCTTCTTCTGCAGAGACCCAGTTATCAAAATTCGTATCTGCTGACGAACTACCAATTCCCTGCGTAAAATACGTGGTAAACCAACTACCGGAATAATAATTTGTCCATGATATTTCATCTGACCTGCTGGCAACGAGGACGACATACTGGTTACCACTAATGGCTTTCTGCTGCTCTGTCGGACTTTGTGCAACAATATTCGGGGTTTCAAATGGACCGAGGAAATTCTGTGAAAACTGGTCCGCGTTTAAACTTTTATCGGTCCCCGTTTTCGCCTGTGAGGCAGCGACCAGGTCCTTATTACCACCCTTTATCATACCCCCGGATTCGCAGGCATCAATAATTACGAGGACATTCTTGCAATGGAGTCCATCCAGCCAAGATTTCAGTTCTGATGTTGAAATATCATAATCTACGTAGGACGGATTAGAATCATAGGGTTCAATATACGAAGTTCCGTACCCGGCAGGATATACGTAGCCATGCCCACTGAAGTAAAATACAACCGTATCATCCTGGCTTACCCGGTAACTCATCTGGAGGAGTGCAGACCGGATAGCACTTTTGGTCGCCTGGCTGTCTTGTAAGGTCGTTATCCTTGATGCGGAATATCCGCAGTCACCAACGAGCATATCTCTCATATGCGGTGTGTCATACTTCACGCCCTCCAGTTTGTCGATGGAAGGGTCCATGTATGTGGATATCCCCGCGAGGATGGCATAACTATTCCCTGATGACTTTACCGTATCCAGGCCTGCCGCTGCCGCACTGTCAATATATGAATCTGATGCCGATACAGCGCCTATCACTAGCAGGTTCAGCATCAGGATAGTTAAAATCAGTATTTTATAATTGTTCATCGACGACTACCCCTGTTCAACCTTGTTTTTTTTCCATTAAAAAGTTATTCTCTTTGCCATTCCTCGTATGTCCCCGAATAATTCTTTTTATGAGGTAATAATGCCTTAAAATGGGATTTGATTCCTAAAGCTGGGTTTTTTTGATAGGATGCGTAGGATGGATCTTCCACCGAAAAAGTCACCATATACATGAATTTTTTTTGCTCCCCTGGATTCTCCCCATGGTGATGACGAATGATACCATGGTGTTCCAGGAGATTATACCGCTTGCTAAAATTGAGGACTTATGTTAAAAATTTACAATTCTGGGACCGTATTCACATTCGGTAATTTTTAAAAACCTTGCAGCATTGTAACGAACGGATATGCACTTTCGGTCTAATATCCAGATGGTTAGGCTATAGATTCAGAAAAAGAAGGTTTTCACGTTCGGGTAAACCTGTTTGGTTTCATTGTTGATAGGAGGATCAGGAAATCTGGAACGATTGAATGACCTGCTGGTTGCGGCGACGAGCCTTCCTTGAGAGGGTAGGACGTATTGCAACTTCCGTTTGCGTTTTGAATTTCCCCGTGACTGACGTTTGGGATTATCGGTCAATTACCCGGACCGGACCTGGGGCTTCTGTGGTCCGGACCACAGATGGACCAACTCATATAACCGCACCTCATCAGGCAACGCCCGGGTACTACGATCTGGGTTACGTTCTACGTGCGTGGTGATTTCAAACCTGGAGCGGGTTTGAATTCATCCCAATAATAAAAGACGGAATAGGATAACGGTCGCTTCTCCTGCGACGGGAAAAGTCTAATCCTGATTTTTTGGAAATACAATTTTGGCGAAGACCCGCTGTTCGTCGTGACCCGATTACTTATACGATGAAAAAAGGGAGCCCGAATACCTCTTCGAAACGGTCAGCTTTAATCACTGCCCTTTCCTTTTCGGGAGTGACATTGTCAAGCGGAGTGATGACACATTCCACTCTCCCCGGCGGGATAGAACATTTGACAGATTCCACAACACCCAGGTGCCGGAAGTCAAGACCATCCGCGATCCGGAGGAGTGCTGAAAGTTCACGGGTCCGCTGCTGGTCTTCCGGGGAGAGGACAGAAAACAGGACATGGTCAGAAGGCCCTTTCTTCCCCCGGTGAGTCCGTGCAACAAGGCTGATGATGGACCGTTCAGCAACACCGAACGGGATGGACTCGTCAGCAAGGATCAGTTCACCGCTCAGCTCACCATGCCCTTTCTTTCCTGATTTCCAGCCAATGTCATGGAGGAACCCCGCACATTCCAGGAGAAAACGTGAACGCTCACTCATCTGGTGGAGCGGCATGAGACTGTCAAATAG
>JBAXMF010000423.1:0-2712 GCA_037134435.1 Methanomicrobiales archaeon
AAGGGCGACTGAGACATTGACATTTTTTGGAAATTCTTTGATACATTCATTTGATTTTCCCGAGAACAGAAGTTTTCGTTCGGTGGCCTTCAAACCAAGCGACGTTGGGTTCTTTGTTGTCCGGAGCAGTAACCTGTTAATCCCTGCGATTTGCCCGGTCTTAATGTTATCAAGGCCCATTATCGCTCCACTCGGGATATAGATTTTCCTGTGGTTTTTCTTTGCTGTACCGGTGAGCAATGCGAGAAATGCTTTGTCTGCCAATGCTCCCACGCTCATGATTACCAGGTCTTTGTTATTCTGGAGGACCTGCTCTCCAAAGAGCCGGACTGCCTTTACTGATGCCGCTTCTACGACAATATCAAACTCGCTTGAGATAAATGCCCCAAAATCCTCGTACGCGGTCCCCCCGCATATTTCAGCCAGTTCACGGGATTTTTCGGGGACTATATCGAATAATGCAAGGATCTCAAATTTGTCCTGGTATTTTGCAATAATATGTCCGATATTTCCACAGCCGATTAACCCGATCCTGATCATCGTACACACATAGTGGATTCCATTTGTTAATTATTCTGATTGAAATTCCGGGAATTATTATTCATTCTGTTCGTTGGTGGGAACGACATGGTGACCTGGTCGCAGTTCCAGCCGGGTATTTCAGGAGGTCAGGTCAAGTAGGGGGAGAACTGCCTGGATCATCTACTCCCATGGGAAACGTGAGAACCCATAACTTCCCCGGAAGGAAACCTAGTACAGTAAATGAGTGAACGGAAGGTGCCAGGCTTTGGATCACCGTGTGTCTATTCCTGAAGGGACTAAGGATGGGTGCGAGGTTCTCAGGGAGATTAGAAATTCCATGGTATATATCCGTACCTTCGGGTGTACGTACAACCATGGGGACACGAGGAAACTTATTGAGGTCCTCAGGCACCAGGGGTGCACGATATCCGGGTCACCGGATGGTGCGGATGTAATTATCATTAATAGTTGCACCGTGGTAGAGAGCACCGCGCGAAAGGTACTCCGCACGATAGGGGCATACAGCGATTCGCGGCTTTATATTACTGGTTGCATGCCTGCCGTGGAAGCGGACAGAATTCTTGCTATCTGCACGCCTGCCTTTATTCCCCCCGGGTGCATCCAGAAGGCATACCGGTTACACCCGGTTGTACAAAAATCAACACCCGGGATTGTGCAGATCGCCCAGGGGTGCCTTGGGAACTGCTCCTATTGCATCACCAAGAATGCCCGGGGCCCGCTGGTAAGTTTTCCATGCGATGAAATATTCAGCCAGGTCCGCAAGCACATTGAACTCGGAGCGGTGGAAATCCAACTTACCGCACAGGACATCAGTGCATGGGGATATGATACCGGGGAGTCACTGCCCCACCTTCTTGAAACTATCTCTCTACTCGAGGGGGAATTCCGGGTCCGCATTGGGATGATGAACCCGGTGACCATCAGGCGTATAATGCCAGACCTCTTACGGGCCTTCGAAAGCGAAAAGATATTTCAGTTCATCCATATGCCGATCCAGTCCGGTTCGGATATGGTACTGGAACGGATGCGGAGGGGGTACACCTCAGCCGATTGTATTACGCTTATTGATGCCTTCAGGGTGAGGTTCCCGGATATCACCATTATGACTGACATGATTGTCGGGTTTCCCGGTGAATCAGAGAAGGACTTTTTGCAATCGCTCGATCTTGTTAAGAAAATCCGGCCAAACAAGGTGAATATTACCCGGTTTTCAAAACGCCCGGGCACTGATATGTCAGGCGTGTATGATTTTACGGATTATATCAAGAAAAAGCGGTCGAGAATGATAAATGCCTGTTCTGAAGAATTGTATCATGCGATGAATGCTTCATGGATAGGTAGGAAAGTACCTTTTATCGTCACGGAGAAAATCAGTGAAGGTTCTGTGGTTGCCCGGACCCCTTTGTACCAGGGTGTCGTTCTTATGGAAGACCTGCCACTGGGTACCACCGGGGATGCCATTCTTACCGAAGAAAGGATGTATTATTTTATTGGCTCAAAGGTATGAGCCCTCTTTAGTCCCTGGCTATTTTCAGGCCCCTAAATTTTTTAGTCTCCCATATCTGGGTGGCCCCATGCATATACTATCCACTTTTTTTGGGTCTATCCTGACAATTCCCCTGTAGAGAAAACATTCCAATTCCTCCTTACAGATTCGAACTTTCATATTGCATCATATGGTTTACGGGCAAGGAATATGAAATATTACAAGGAATTCGGAACCTACATTTCATCATCTGCCTTCGCCAAATGAGATTGGAACGATCAACCGGAAAATGAGGATACTGACATGGACGAAATAGAGGCTGGGTTTACAAAGTTAACTGAAAAAATCGATGAAATGACGAAAAGTACGGATGAGGCAGCAAAGAAAATCAAGGAAAACGACGCGGTCCTGATGGAAAAAATGGCTGGAATGGCGCTGCCAGTCATCCAGTCCATCGGTCTTAATATGCTGGAAAAAGGGAAACAGCAGGGCAGCGGTGAATTATATGACACGGTCTTTTACCCGCAGAAGATGATTGTCCTCGGGAAAACCGATCCGGTCAAATTCAGGCTTGATGATATCAATAAAAAAGTAGATGACCAGTTCTGCCTCCTTTCAGAGGACGGGAAATTTTACGAGATCATGTACAGTTCCGATGGGTTCCTGGTCGACTCTTACCTCAA
>JBAXMF010000424.1:0-2707 GCA_037134435.1 Methanomicrobiales archaeon
TCGGATCTCGGCCATGATCCGGTTCACCATGGAATACGAGGGGATAGTGGGTCCATTCCATCGACAAGCTCCGATCGGTCTCTATTTTGATGTGTAACCTACGTGAAATGCCGGATCAATATGTTCTGATCAAGCAGGGTCAGGATGGCCGTGCATGATACCACTCCTGATCTCTGCCGGCGGTACGATAACTTCTGCCCCCAGGGAATAACCCAGTACCGGTGGGAGACCTTCGTACTACCCCTGATGATTGCCGGGGGGTTTTCAAGATATCGGGTTTTAAATCCATACCGATCAGATAGTACACGACAGGAACGGACAAATGGCATTTACATATTTTTTCAGAGACCGCCAGCCGCTGGAGCGGGCAATTGATTACCTGCTACCATCTATTATCAGTTCTTCAAACGTCAAGATCTGGAGTGCCGGGTCTGCAATGGGGCCGGAGCCCTATACGATCGCGATCCTTCTCCGCGAACGGCTTGGCCACCACCAGTTTCGGAATATCAGGATATTAGCGACAGATATTGATATATCAAATAATTTTGGAAAGACAATTGCTGCCGGGCGTTACTCCACCAGTGATCTCCAGCGGCTCCCACCGGATATGTACGAGCGGTACTTCATCCCGGATCCCGATGCCCCGGAATATTCTACCATATCAAGCGAAATGCGGGCAGCGGTGGAATTTCAGCGTCATGACCTCCTTACCTATGACCCGGTTGCCACCGGGGTCAAGCTCATTGTCTGTAAGAATGTCCTCCTCCATTTCACGGACGAGGAACGGATACGTGTCCTCACCATGTTTCACCAAGCTCTTTCGGATGATGGGATCCTCCTCCATGAACATACGCAGAAGATGCCGCCTGAACTGGAGGGGATGTTTGAGCAGCTGTTTACCGATGCCCAGGTTTTCAAAAAAAGAAAGGTGGTCCTATAAAAATTAAGAACTTAACCCCGAATAGCGACGTGTATACTTCAAATGTGTACCTGGTGACGGGAACAAATAACACCATTTCTGACGTGAATACGCTGATTGATGTGGGAAGAGACCCAAAGGTCCTCGATCTCCTCCCCAATGAATCAACCGGTGTAGGGAAGCGTGCCGTGGAACAGGTCATTATCACGCACAACCATTACGACCATACCAGTATGCTCGCGGCGATTGTTGAACGGTACCACCCACGGGTATGTGCCTTTTCACCCAACCTGGCCGGTGTCGATATTATTCTTCGGGACGAGGATGAATTCATCGCCGGAGACCGAAATTTCGAGGTAATCCACATTCCCGGGCATTCAAGTGACTCAATCTGCCTGTTTTGCAAAGAAGAAGGTGCCCTTTTTGCCGGGGATACGCCGGTCATTATACGGTTTGCAGGAGATACATATTCCATGGCCTTTCTGCAGGCGCTTGAACGGATCTGTCGTAAAAATGTCAAGGCTATTTATTTCGGCCATGGTTCACCAAAGACCGAAGGGTGTAACCAGGCCCTTGCCGAATCTCTCCTCCGTGTCAGAGAGAGCACGATAACCCCGTAACCCGTGCAACTTTCCCCGGTTTCTACGAAGGAACAAAAAAACATCGTGCAAAAGTTCCATTTCTGGACGATTTTAGCGGTTATCCCACCTTAGATCCCGTCAATACTACCTTCGTGAAGGAATATTCTGATAGTAATAGGTTTGGCCCGGGAAAGATTCGGGTCCTGGGGTGATTCGATACAACGATCAATGAGATTGGCGTCTTTGCACTGCATTCACCAGCTTTTATTATATATGGAGATAGAGGGTAGATTCAGCGTGATACGGTAGCTGATATTCGTACCAGCTCAATGATTTTCACGAATTTGGATGCAGGGAGCTTGGCTTTCGGGAAAAACAGTCATCCGGAGGGGGCGCACGAATCCCTGACCTCGCGTATATTATGAATTACATAAGGTTACAAGGTGGTTATGTAAAATGGCAGAATCAGGAGATATTCACGGGACTGATGGATCAAAGTCCGGAACTACCAGGAAGAAATCCAGACTGACAAAAAAAGATGCACAAGCAACGAAAGAAGAGACTGAAGTGAATTCTATGGATACCAACACACTGCTGGACAAGGCATTCAATGGGGATAAAGATGCACAGGATGATATCAGGACCCAGTTTGACAATCTGAACAATTTTCTCGAGGAGGCCGTCCCGATCCTGACCAGGATGAGCATGAATGACCACACCCTGAAAATTGAGGGGCATTATGACGGTCTAGCAGGTGAAGCCGCTGCTGGTGTGAACCTGGTCCGGGACCGGGTCAACCATATCGCGGGCTCCATTGTAAAAATTGCGGAGGGGGACATCAGCGAATATGAGGAGTATAAAAAAATTGGACGTCGCTCAGAGAACGATCGGGTTGTCCCCGGATTCGTGCAGTGCCTGGGAGCACTCAAAGGGTTGGCCTTCGATGCTAAAACGCTCTCAAAAGCGGCTGTTGAAGGGAAACTCGACACACGGGCGGATACTTCCAAGCACCAGGGTGAATTTAGGATAATTGTCCAAGGTGTAAATGAAACACTCGACTCCGTTATCGGGCCGCTCAATGTAGCAGCTGACTACGTTAATCGGATCTCCAAAGGGGACATTCCACCGAAGATCACCGACAAGTACAACGGCGACTTCAACGAGATCAAGAACAACTTAAATGCGTGTATTGATGGACTTCAGGGCC
>JBAXMF010000425.1:0-2704 GCA_037134435.1 Methanomicrobiales archaeon
TCACGTCGGATTATTACTTGAAATCATCGGAAAGAAGGAAAATTTTCAATCAATTTTCATTTTTATACCGTGTTCAATTTTTATTTTTTTAAAAAATGGGCCGCCAGGCATCCCAAATTCTAACGTTGCTGCTGCCCCACCATTCGGTCATCCCATGTGGGTGTGGGACCAAGGGAGAAAGTACCTGATATTCTCACTACCGGGTAGCGCCCGTCCACTCTCTCTAAATCACGCACGTGAGCTATTACAATAACTCGACGTTTCTGTTCGGCGAGATCCCCCCGCACTCCCCCGTCCGGGAAGACTCGGGCGGGTAATGCGGCCGACAGAACCGTCCACATCTGCCCGAACGCCACGCCAGCAAACGGAACGAATACAGAGCACATTAAACCAACGACAGCGGCAGTTAACCAGCCGATCCGTATGGAATGTCCGCCCTGTTATTGTGGAACACGAAACGGTGATCAAGAATGTGGCCGTTCGTCCCGACTCACTCGAGCTGGGAACACCAGGGAAGTCAGGCTGCATCAAAATATACATCGATGCAAGTGATGTCGCCGACGCCGAGCAGCGGATCCGGAACGCCATTGCACTCCGGGACCTTGCCAACACTTTGACCAGTTACCCGACACCCATTGCACAGGCCGGGAAGGTGCACGCATGAACGCCAGTGCCGAAAGGAGAATCAACAATCTTTTCATGAAGGCACTCAAAGAAGAGAGGAGGGGCAGGCCGATTCAGGCCCGCGCGTGCAGGCAGTCGGCAAAGATCGTCCGGTTTTTGTGGAAGGAAGAATGACCACCATGACACCAGCACAACGGGATGAGCGGTTAAGGAACATCCTATTCAACGAAGGTCCGTTCTCCCGGGTGAAGGTGGATGAATGCTCCCGCGATATCGTGGACGGTGTAAACGAGCTACTCAGGCGCATCAATGCCAGGGAGGGAGGAAACAATGGATGATATTACAGATTTGTTGTATCGTTTAGATTCTGACGGAATGTTTCAGAAATATAGTTCTGTTGCCATTGAAAACTACTGGAAAACAAAGAAGGGTAAGAAGATCACCATGCAGATTGTCCGGGATGGATTCGGCAAATTATCACCTGATGAACGCGCCATTCTTCGGAAGGCCCTTAAAATATAATCAATTCTCTTTTTCAGCAGAACATGTTTATTTAAAAAACGAATGAATGGCTGCGGTTAACACGCCATCCGCGTCAACTCGATAGAAGCGTCTGACAGCCATCTATAGTTTCAGTACCAATACAATCCGGAAAAAGAGAACTTGGCCCCGAACCACTTGACGACGTTTTGCATGCAGATAACACCCTCTCCTCTGCTTCATGTCTCGTCAGAATTGTTAATTGTGGACTCATCCATTCTTTCATGGTAAATATACAATTGCGCTAAAAATTATACTTTGGCACAGGTTCAAGCACAGCAGACACGAAAATCGGTGGAGATGCAACAACGGGCCGATAAAAAAAGGATGAATGGTTTGACATGCTTATCCGGTCAACTATTACTATAATCACTACAAGCAGTGCAAATGGCCTGTCCTGGCACGCATGAAAAGTTCCCAAGTGCTGGTCCATCATGAAAGGTTGGGCCCTTGCATGCTGTCAAAACGCTTTCCTCATTTTTGCTTCTTATCAGAATTGTTAATTGCGGCTCGATCCATTCTTTCATGGTAAATATACAATTGCGCTAAAATTATATTTTGGCACAGGTTCAGGCAAAAATATACTGGAACGCCATATCAGGCCATAGGCAGGTGATCGGTATTGCGGCCGTATAATAATCCCATTCTCTTTTTCATCACTGCTATTAGGTGACATTTTTTGTAAAGGTGGCTTTATTTTTGTATGGAACTAAAATAACAAATATGAGTGAACAAGGAAAAGAGTGGGTAACACCGCAATTAACAGTATTGATGCGACATAACGCAGACGAAGCCGTTTTAACGGGGTGTAAGTGGATCCAAGTGGGTGGTCCAACGGGTCAAGATATTTGGTGCAGGCGTGACGGATTGTGCAACACAATATGCGACGATTATACGCGTAGTTGATCCGATAAGCATGTCAACATATTCTCGTTTTCAGTAAAAACACGATTGTTAGAAAAAAGAACGGGATTAATTTGGCGCGATTAACCAAAAATTATGATATGCTGGCACCCGAACAATATGGTCTGCAAGGGTGCTCTACCTCTGCACACTGAGTATTCCAGCCTTTTGGTCCGCTCCCTGGATCCAGGTCTCCCGTTTTGCATACGGTCAAGATAGCTTCATCCAGTTTACTTCGCACCAATACAGTTAGTTCAGGACACGTCCATTCTTTCATAGTACACCGGACGTTCTGCCAGAAATTATACTTTCCTTCTTATTGGATCGGTGGAGATGCAGCCACGGTTTCGATAAAAAAGGATGCAGTTTAACCGGTGATTCGGTCAACTTCTTACCTGTTGTGAACAAAAAGCACACATAAAAGGACCACCGGTGTTGCAACCATTATACCATGATCCTGATGATCCGGGTGTATCTTGATATTTACATGCCGACAATACCGCTTCTGCCGGTTTGCTTCGTACCAACACGGTCATCTCGGGACTCGCCCATTTTTTCATAGTAAATGTACAATTGCGCTAAAAATTATACTTTGGCACACGGCCAAACATCGCATTAAGGAAGCCCAGCGGAGTCG
>JBAXMF010000426.1:0-2686 GCA_037134435.1 Methanomicrobiales archaeon
TACAAAGAATGGTGACAGAACGTAAGTTAGAGGGGAATTTAACATTTATTGGTTTTCTGGAACATCACAATGAGGTTATTGCAGTGATGAAGTCTTCACGAGTATTCGCCACCCCATCGGTCCGTGAAGGGTTTGGTATTGCAGCGCTTGAAGCGCTGGCATGTGGGCTTCAGGTTGTTACTGTTGATGCTCCGAAAAATGCGGTAAAAGAACTGGTCACGGATAAGACGGGGGTAATCTGCGATCCAACACCGGAAGCATTTGCACAAGCAGTCCTTTTATGCCTGAAACGTAAGGACTCGATGATGGAAGAATGTAAAATGCGGTCTGCGTCGTACGACTGGGAAACAATTGTTTCGGACGTGGAAGAATATTATTCGGGTATTATAAAAGGGAATAGTTAATCCGTCCGAAAATTATCTTTTTCTTATGATAACAGGGATTAATAGCGATAAAATGATACAATATGCAGTTTCAGGATATGTAAGGGATCATGAGAGATGAATCGACATGAACATATTTCACATTCCAAAAAGAGTGTTCTCCACACTATGAGGTAAAAATCATGGATTTAGATCCAATTGTGAAAATTTATAAAAAAGGCCTTACTGTTTTCTGCCATTGAAGGAGAGACTAGGCGAGTAGCATTCCTTGCCCTGGACCATAGATACTATTCGAGGACCGGGCAACAAATAACGTTGATGTGGATCTACCAGTAACCCATCTTGAAATTCCTGCGAAGAATAAACAATCATTGTAAAGAGAAAACCTAATAAATAGTGAAACGGGGATGAATGTCCCGGGAAAAAACCTTGAAAATTGCGATATTCCACGATTATTTTGGAGTCATTGGCGGAGGCGAGAAAGTAGTTATAGCGATGGCTAAAATCCTTGATGCAGACATTATCACGACCGACACTGATGCAGTTAAAAAAATAGATCCCAATGTCCACGTCATCAGCCTGGGAAAGACGATAAAAATCCCACCCTTCAAACAAATTTCCGCAACAATGAAGTTTTATTTCTGTGATTTTTCTACAAAATATGACGTTTTCATCTTCACGGGGAACTGGAGTCATGCAGCAGCGCACCGGCATCACCCGAACCTTTGGTACAGTTATACACCAATCCGGGCATTTTACGACTTGTACCCGGTTTTTCTCTCGCGGCAGGATATAATAACCAGGCAACTATTCCGCACCTGGGTGTATATTCACCAGATCTACGATCAGCAATCGATACGGCAGGTTGATTGTATTATCGCTATTTCCAGGAATGTACAGAACCGGATCCTCGCGTATCATAACCGCCGTTCAAAGGTCATCTACCCCCCTGTCGATACATCGTTATACCGTTGCACTGAATACGGAAATTTCTGGCTTTCTGTGAACAGGTTGTACCCGGAGAAAAGAATAGACCTTCAAATTGACGCGTTCAGGCAGGTACCAGAAGAACACCTCGTAATCGTTGGTGGATATTCAAAGGGGGACCATGCAGCAGTCTATTCCCGAAAGATCCACCACAATCTGCCACCCAATGTAACTTTCAGGGGAGAAGTCACAGGGGATGAAATTTTGGATTTATATGCACGGTGCAAAGCACATATCTGCACGGCACTTGATGAGGATTATGGGCTTACACCAATTGAAGCGATGGCAAGCGGGAAGCCGGTTGTCGCCGTAGATGAAGGAGGGTACCGGGAGACGGTGACAGATAAAACGGGTGTGCTTGTCGCGCCATCAGCATCTGCCCTTGCAGAAGCGATACGGTTTGTTGCGAAAAATCCTGAACAGTACAAGGAAGCCGTTCTTTTGAGGGCACAAGATTTTGACCTTGCACAATTTTGTGAACAGCTAAAAGCGACGGTAGAGGAAATGCAGCGATGAGCAATTTGATTTGGGCCTCATCACCGCTATCCCGGTACCGATGTAGTAACCACCTCTTTGCTAAAAGCAGTCCCGTCACATATTTGTCAAATTGGACTTTCCATATGAATAAGAAAGATTGAAAATACTTTAATGTCAACGCTCATTACTAGAATTATCTGATGGGGGCAGGACTACCCCAACAGGGACTCAATCGTGAATTTCAGCCTGATTATTGAACTTGCAAAACGTGATTTTACCGAACGGTATTCCGGTTCGGCGCTCGGGTTTATCTGGTCGTTTATCTACCCCCTGATAAATATCCTGATTTATATGATCATCTTTGGCAGCCTGATGGGTGCCCGGCTGCCGGGGATGTCCTCCATCTGGGGCTACGGGGTATACCTTATCGCGGGGCTGGTCCCCTGGACGGCGTTTGCAAATACCGTGACACGATCATCAACCGTATTTCTTGATAAAAAGAATATTATTGCGAAAATTCATGTCGATCTCCCCACACTTCCACTCTTTATTGTACTATCGGAAAGTGTCACCTTTGTGGTCACGCTCGCGATCTTTCTTGTGATCCTGCTTATTACCGGGGTCTCCCTGTCATGGTACCTGTTATTGATCCCGCTTATATACCTTATCCAGCAGGTTTTTGCGTATGCACTCGGATTTTTTCTTGCGATGTTTGTGGTCTTTTTGCGTGATCTCGAGGAAGTTGTTGCGATTGGCTTCCAGATCTGGTTCTGGTTTACACCAATTGTGTATGTCTTTGAGATCCTTCCCGCTACCGCCCAGAAGGTATTGATGTGGAA
>JBAXMF010000427.1:0-2681 GCA_037134435.1 Methanomicrobiales archaeon
CATTGAGTTTCTGGTTCACCCGCTGCAACGCTTCCTCCGCCCTTTTGCGCTCGGTTATGTCCACGAATGTCACCACCGCCCCTACAACTACACCATCACGGCGTTGTGGGTACGACCAGTACTCAGCGGGAAACGAAGTGCCGTCAGAGCGCCAGAGCACTTCGTCATCCACGTGCGTACCTTCCCCTTCATTAAACGCCTGGAAAATACGGCATTCTTCGACGGGGAAGTGCGTACCATCCGGGTACTTTGCGTGGATTTGCCAATGCATGTTCCTGCCGAGGAGCTCGTCAGTAGAATTATATCCAAGCAGACGGAGGCAGGATGCATTGCAGAAGGTACAGTTACCGTCCATGTCAAGACCGTATATCGCCTCGGCTGTGGAATTCAGGAGAAGACTGATTTTTTCTTCCTTCTCCCGCAGTGTCAGTTCCTGCCGGGTCAGTTCAGCTAAATTAGCCCGGAGTTCCTCTTCTGATGAGGTCAGTTCCTCATAGGCTGCATGAAGTTCTTCGTTTTTAATCCGGACCTCTTCTTCTGCTATCCCGGAAATTATCACGTGCGAAAGGGTGTTTGCCAGGTCAACGAGGAGTGTTTCCTCGTCCGGCAGGATCGCCCGGTCCCTGAAAAGTGCCAGTACTCCAACCGTTTTATTGTCCTGTGCCAGGAGGCGAAATCCTGCAAACGAGATAAGGCCGAGGGATTGTGCCCAGTTATGGTCGTGCACCCGCGGGTCATGGACCACATCATTGGTGATGAAAAAGGGGTCCTCTCCCGAAGCAATCCGGCCGATCTTGTAACAACCGAACGGTACCCGGCGGTGCCCCCCGTTAATATGGGTGTACCGCCCGGAACTCACAACAAGATGGAGACATTGAAATCGGTTATTACAAACTTCCGGTCCGGAAGTAACAGCCGCGTGCATGCACCCTTTTTCACAGAGGTCTGCATCTTCAATCAGCCAGATCCGGGCAAAATCAGCTCCAAAGATCTTAATACAACTCTCGCTGACAAGTTTCAATTGTTCTAAAAGACTGCGTTTTTCCAGTAATTTTTCCTTTAATTTACTAAGGCCCACAACCTGTTCCTCATTTTGTTTCCGGCCGGTGATGTCCCTTACGATTGCCTGCAGGTAATACGCGTCCCTGACCATAAAACGGTTCAGGCTCACTTCGACGATGAACGGTGTGCCACCAGGATGGACATGGGTCCATTCAAAAAAGCGGTTCTCTCCTGAATATGCGGCATCAATTTTGCCTTTCATTTTTTCTGCTGAAAGTAGTCCGTCCGGCTGGCGTTCCGGGGAAAATTCCGCTGGGAAATGCCCGATAATCTGTTCGCGGGTGCGCCGGTAAATTTCTTCAGTCCTTCTGTTGCAATCCAGAAAAACATGACGGTCCATGATAATGATCGCATCGGCCGCACTTTCAAACAGCGTCTTGAATTTCTCCTCGCTCTCGCGGAGCATCTGTTCCTGCCGGGTCATTTCGTTTAGATTGGCACGGAGTTCTTCATCAGTTGCAGCGATCTGTTCATAGGAAGCATGGAGCTCTTCGTTTTTCTTTAAGAGTTCTTCTTCGGAATGCTTACGATCTGTTACATCGATGTGTGTCCCCACCGTAACGCTGGTCGGCTTCCCGCCGGCGTCCCGTATGGTCCTGCCGCGTGACCAGACCCAGACCCAGTGCCCGTCCTTGTGTAGCACCCGGAAATACTGCTCATACATTCCTTGAGGATTACCGAGGTAGGTGTCAAATTGCCTGCGTGCGAATTCACGGTCCTCAGGGTGCAGCAGGTCAATCCAGGTATGTTCGATATTCCGTGTGCCTGAGATGTCAAAGTCGCGGATATCACGCCCCAGCATGGAAAAATATTCGGGGCTGCACCACAGGAACCCGGAATCTGCATGGTATTCCCACGCACCGGTGTTCGATGCGGCGATGAGCGCTTCGTACCGGGAGGATGCCCCCCTGATCTCCTCAACGGAAGCCCCCAGCTTTTCTTCAGAACGCCGCCGGGAGACGGCGTAACGGATTTTATTTGCGAGCTCAACAAACTGTGCCTTTGGTTCGCCGCCTTTCTGGATATAGAAGTCCGCACCCTCGTTGAGCGCTTCTATGACCACCTCTTCACGGCCCCTTCCCGTGAAAATGATGAACGGCGTGGCATTCCCCGATGCTTTCAGCTGCTTGAGAAACGTGATCCCGTCCATCTCCGGCATCTGGTAGTCGGAGATGATGGCGTCATACCGCTCCGTGTTTAACTGATCAAGTGCCTCCCTGGCAGAAGTAAGTGTATCGACAGCAAACTCCCCCTCCTTCTCGAGAAACAGTTTGCCGATCTCAAGAAGACCGGGTTCGTCATCGACATAGAGGACACGGAGTGTGTCTGGCATCATGTATCATTCCCTGTTAAACGCCACATACCTTCCGGCACCACCATCTCAAACCGGGCTCCTTTGCCCGGTTCGCCGGTCTCCCGGATGGTGATGCCGGTGATGGAAAGAATTTCCCGGGAAAGGGCTAACCCGAGCCCGGTATTCTTCCCGAATCCACGTTCGAATATTTTCTCCTTCTCCTCAGCAATGACACCGTCCCCATCGTCCTTGCACACGATGCCCTGATCATCACCGGATTCCAGGGCAGAGAACCGGATACTCGTGATCTTTCCTCCGTATCGCA
>JBAXMF010000428.1:0-2677 GCA_037134435.1 Methanomicrobiales archaeon
CCCCACTCTGGTGGGGATGAACCGAAAGAAGAAATTGAACAATTCGCAAGGGATGAGAGTTCCCCACACACGTGGGGATTTACTGTGTTGAGGTTTGATGTTCCCCCTCTCTGCGTTTTCCAGCACTTGAAAATGAACGGAATTATTAACGTAGGCAATGCGATATAAAATAGTGGTTCCCACTCGTCTGGGTATGAATCTCTTGCAATGCTGGCAAAAATTGCGGCGACCCCGAGTTCCCCATTCTGGTGGGGATGAACCGTAAAAGTCAACGTCCAGAAGGGGAAACTATCAGAGTTCCCCACGCGAGTGGGGATGAACCGTAGTTACCCTTCGGGGTTCGGTACAGGAATGTGAGTTCCCC
This sequence comes from Methanomicrobiales archaeon, assembly GCA_037134435.1. Lineage (GTDB taxonomy): Archaea > Halobacteriota > Methanomicrobia > Methanomicrobiales > Methanospirillaceae > CAIKOD01. The sequence goes on from JBAXMF010000428.1 coordinate 365, forward strand.
ATTCGTGTGGGGATGAACCGTGGGTTGACGGCATCAACATCAAGGCCAATAGGAGTTCCCCACTCGCGTGGGGATGAACCGGTGAACTGGACACAAGGGCTGTTCGGGACTGTGAGTTCCCCACTCACGTGGGGATGAACCGGACGGCGGGCCTATCCGAATCGTAAAGGCAGAGGAGTTCCCCACTCGTGTGGGGATGAACCGTATAACCGGACTGGTTACAACACGAGTTGGAAGAGTTCCCCACTCGCGTGGGGATGAACCGGTATGAGGATCGAACCCTCACCTTCATTTACTGAGTTCCCCACTCATGTGGGGATGAACCGTATGTTATCCATGTAGAGAACCTCGTTGGAGGGAGTTTCCCACTTGCGTGGGGATGAACCGGACATGGAAGAGAATGCAATCCTTGGCGAACTGAGTTCCCCACGTGAGTGGGGATGAACCGGAAGATGGCAAACCACACCCGTTCAACGCAGGGAGTTCCCCACGCGAGTGGGGATGAACCGATCACCATGATGAACGAAGACCGGGACCGGCAGAGTTCCCCACTCGCGTGGGGATGAACCGATGTATGCCACGTTGCAGACAGGACATGGTTTGAGTTCCCCATGCGTGTGGGGATTTAATTTGCTAAGGTTTCATGCGGCTCCCTCTCTCTGCGGATTTTTCGCACTTGAAAATGAACGGAATTATTAACGCGGGCAATGAGATGTAAAAAGGTGTTCCCCACTCTGGTGGGGATGAACCGCCAGCAATGCCGGCAACAGTGGCGACCGCCACGAGTTCCCCACGCGAGTGGGGATGAACCGCGCGACATAGAGTGGTCTGCCAGAGAAGTGAGGAGTTCCCCACTCGCGTGGGGATGAACCGGTTATCGTGGAAGTATTCCCACAGGCCGACAACGAGTTCCCCACTCGCGTGGGGATGAACCGGAAGCCGTGATTGCGTTTGACGTGGTATCAAAGAGTTCCCCACTTTTGTGGGGATGAACCGAACCAGACGGGTATCACCCTGAAGGACCTCATCGCGTTATGTTTTGTCATCGTCTACCTTCTTGTGGGTACCCGGCCTGAAAACCAATTGACTTTACTGCCGTAAAAAGCCAAAAAAAGCATCATTCCAAATCCAAAATAGTGGTTTTTGAGGAATGCGGGAAAATGGTAATACCCCAATAAACGCCAAATAACGGTATATTCTGACGAAATTCCCCTAAATTAGGCTTATCCTGCACCAAACCCAATCGGGGCCAAATGCGGGCGATTTAAACGAACGAGGATGGATTTTACGGGTTGGGGTGGGGTGTGTATACCCCCGTTGGGGTATCGTTTCGATAATTCGGGCGTATATTGAGTTATTTTACCCGATTTTGAGATTGCCGTAGAAACGCCCGCAGGAAACCAGTACTAATTTGAGCAAACCTGGGTCAGATGTTGAACCTCGCGATTTACCCTCACTTATCCAGTGCCGAGACGCTTGGTATCCGTGGTACCGGATGGGTGGAATCTGGCGGGGCAAAGCAGCTGTCGGTACCAGCCAAAAATTCAAGTGCGCTGAAAAATAGGGTCCACAAAGGGTGGGTTGGCAAGGGATACCGGCTAACTTTTACGATGACGGGGCGGGAGTGGGCGGGGTTGATAGACATGGGAAGAGAAGAATTACTTCAGAAGGGTTTAGTTCTTAGGAAAATAACTCCTGTAAGGTTTTTTATGGGGATTGGCCTTCTATTCATCAATAATGGTAATCAGGACATGTATCTTCCTATTTTTCATGAAGACCGTGATTACGCGTTTTCCGTGCTCACGGATGCCATGAAAGAATGTGGGGGTAGGGAAGTGATACCACATTCCCATCCAGCATTAATTTTTTTTGAAATCGCTAATGATCTAGGCAGAAAGAAAAAAGATGGGCCTCATTTTTGGATCGGCGCTGAAGCGGTATCAGATCAATGTCTTGGCGGGGAAGAGAGAGCATGCCAAGACGCGTTGTATATTTTTGCGGCTGATTTCGGCAAGAAAAAGATCATCACACTGAAATAATAGGCATCCGACATTCCAATTTAGGAAAGCAACCCCTTCAAATATTCCGAATCTTCAGGATCCATTTTTTTCAATATCCCGCCGTGAGTGTTGAACATCTGTATTGTTTTTGCACATATACGAATGGTTCGATCCCGTTTACGATCTTTTTGCAATTTATCAAGAGGAATCCAATGGTCGCGACCGGGCCGCTCATTATAACCGGGTATTTTTGGATAGTGTATAGAACGTTTCAAATGAACAGTCTGACCGTTTGATCTTGAACAGCTTGACC
>JBAXMF010000429.1:0-2670 GCA_037134435.1 Methanomicrobiales archaeon
TAGTTTGCCAAATTCTTAATGTTAATGACGAATTACGGGAAATCGCTCGTTTGCTGGGACCGAATGTGGAAAAATATTATGTACAAAAAAATTAATGCCGAATGTCGGGTGTATGATATCATTATCGGAAATATGATGCAGTCCCCTCTCAAAAGCCTTGACTATTTCCAAAAATCGTACGATATCCGGGTTGGACAGTTGCAAGAAGAGAAGGCGAAAGGGACAAAAATTGTCGGGACGTTCTGTCTTTTTGTCCCCGATGAGATTATCTTTGCAGCGGGTGCCGACCGGATCGTGCTCTGTGGGGGGAAAACTGATACAATTGCCCGAGCAGAACAATCATTGCCGAGGAATATCTGCCCGTTGATCAAATCATCGTTTGGTGCGATAGTCGATGCCTGTCGCAATGGCAGCCTCTCCTGTCCACATGTCCACCTCGTGGACGTCGTCGTTGCGGAAGCGACCTGTGATGGAAAGAAGAAGATGTACGAGCTCCTTCCCGAGTATCTTCCCACGTATGTACTGGACCTCCCACAGAAACCGTGCAGTCCTGAAGCAATCACCTACTTCCTATCAGAATTGCGCAAGTTTGGAAAATACCTTGAGGATCTGACCGGGAACACCATTCGTGAAAAGGAATTGAAGAAGCAGATCAGTTCGTCGAACGAGACACGAAGACTTCTCCACCGGCTTTTTGATTTGAGGAGACGAAACCCCCCACCGGTTACCGGGTCCGAGGTCCTCCGGGTAATGCAGAAACAGTTTTTCCTCTCTCCGGACCAGTTCAGGGAAGGGGTCCGCCAGCTTTGTGACGAGGTGGAGCATCGGAGTCCACCGTCCGGGTCCGGGCCCCGGATTATGATATCGGGTTGTCCGATGTCCGCAGGAAACACGAAGATATCTGACCTTGTTGAGCAAAAGGGTGGGGTAATCGTGGTGGAAGAGAGTTGCACGGGGACAAGGTCGTTCTGGGAGCTTGTTGATGAGAATAAAGGGCCCTGGACAGCACTCGCTGAGCGGTACCTCGCGATTCCCTGTGCCTGCATGACCCCAAACGACCAGCGGATTTCCCGGGTTGTTGACCTGGCCCAACGCTATCATGTCGATGGTGTGGTGTACTACACCCTTTCGTTCTGCCATGGCTACAATATCGAACGACTTCTGGTGCAGAAGGCCCTTAAAAAAGAGAAGATTCCATTGATCGCCATAGAGTCAGATTACGGCGACTCTGATGTTGAGCAGATTGGTGTCCGCATCGATGCGTTCCTGGAGATGGTCTCATGATTACTGCCGGGATCGATTCAGGTGCTGCCACGACGAAGGCGGTGCTTATGAGAGACCGGGAGATCGTGGGATTCCGGATTTCCGGTACCGCTTTCGATTTTCTCACCACCGCTGAGAAGATCTATAACGAGTTACTCCTTGTTTCACATATTAATAAGGGCGACGTTGATACGGTGTATGCAACAGGATACGGAAGAAATTCGATTTCCTTTGCAGATAAAAGGATCAGTGAGATCACCGCCCATGCAAGGGGGGTTTATTTTCTCTTCCCTGAGGTTAAGGGTATTATCGATGTTGGTGGCCAGGACTCAAAGATTATTGTTGTCGAGGACGGTTGCGTCACTGACTTTCTTATGAATGATAAGTGCGCCGCAGGAACCGGAAAATTTCTCGAATATACGGCAAAAGCACTGGAAGTCCCTATTGATGAGCTTGGGAACCTCGCACTATTATCCAGCTATCCGGCAGGTATTACGAGTATGTGCACGGTTTTCGCGGAATCTGAAGTGATCTCACTCCGGGCCAGAGGAATTGCGAAGGCGGATATTGCGGCCGGCCTTATTGCAAGTGTTGCCCGGAGAATTGTTGTGATGGCAAAACGTATGGCACTCACGGATCAGATCGCGTTTGTCGGTGGTGTGGCGAAAAACGCGGGAATAAAGGTTGCCCTCGAGAAGGAACTGGGGGTTACCCTTTTCGTCCCGTTTGAGCCCCAGATCACCGGTGCCCTGGGTGCTGCGATCTCTCCCGCATTGATATCACGATATTAGGTTCATCGCCGCCATTAGTTGATTCGTGGCGACCATATTGCTCTGGTATCCGAGGTTCGCCTGGTTATATGCATTATTTGCACTGTCCCATTCGCGTCCCAGTGCAAAGTCGGATGATGAGATATACGTTACAGTGTTCCTTTGAATCGCATTCAACGTTGAAATCAATGTATTCAGGGTTGCTACCTGTTGGGGTGGGGCTGTTTTCAGAGCATTGGAATAGTCAGCCTGGGCGCCTACATAGAGGTTTTCTGCCAGGGTGAAATTCTGTTTGGCATTAAATACGGCAGTGGTCTCACTATTGTAATTAGACCTGATGGCAAGCGCGGGGACCATCAGAGCTTTTCCGTTATCTATCGCTTTCCTTGCACGGCTCACTTTATCGGTACCGGACTGGATGTAATCCAGGTATGCATATGCGGAAGTGGGTACTGGCGTGATTACCGTTGGTGCGGCGGTTGGCTGGACTATTTCCGGTGTAGGTTGCGGAGTTGGCTGGACTGCGGGCTGGGATAACGGTAATGCCCGGGTATATACGGCGTATGCGAAGACGAGCGCTACCAGGCAGACAGCGATGACGACGACAATAGTTATTATCAAATTTTGTGATAGTTTC
>JBAXMF010000430.1:0-2668 GCA_037134435.1 Methanomicrobiales archaeon
TCACAACTGTAATTTTTATGTTTAATTATGAAATGTCCCACATGCGATGTTGACCTGCACATGGGTGAACGATTAACAGTACAGATCGACTATTGCCCAAAATACCGGAGTATCGGGATTGCAAACGACAAGATCGACAAACTCCTTGAAAGTTCCGGAACGAACTCCGATCCGAGAGGCAGGAACCAGCCGGGAAAAGATGGTGAGGAGAACGGGATCGGCGGATTCCCGAGGGGGATTTTCGATTGATCATTACCCGTAATGATTCTTTCTTTTGAGGTAAAATCACCCCTCAAAAAAATCACCCGTTTCCCCGCGATTTATGGACGATGAATGCCTCAAGGTTCATGGTGCACGCCTACCGATGACGTGAATCCGCAAAGCCGCACCATCTTACCCCGGTGCTGTGGCAACATATGACAACCCGTGATGATAAAAATAAAAAGGAACGATATCCTACAGGAATATTCGATGATAAAAGACAGTTGTAGATAAAAGGACCCTTATAATGCCCTCTATTGATTTCGATGCTGTCAAGGGGTTGTCCGAAACCTCTGCCATGGAAAAACTCCGCACGGATGGCTATAACGAACTCCCGTTACAACAAAAGCGGAATTTTCTTCGCATCGTTTTTGAAGTAATCCATGAACCGATGTTCATCCTGCTCGTAGCAAGCGGCCTGATATATTTCTTCCTCGGGGATACCAGCGAGGGACTCATCCTCATGAGTTTTGTGGTCTTCATTATCGGGATCACGGTGTACCAGGAACAGAAGACCGAGCGTGCGTTGGAAGCACTCCGCAACCTGTCCAGCCCGCGGGCACTGGTGATCCGCGACGGAAAACATAAACGGATTCCCGGGCGAGAGGTGGTCAACGGTGACATGCTCATCCTCTCTGAGGGAGATCGTGTCCCGGCAGATGGGGCATTGCTCTTCTCGAATAATATTTCCATTGATGAATCCCTGTTGACTGGTGAGTCTATCCCGGTCCGGAAAATCCACGTACTGGAAGGTATGCAACCCGGGAAGCCCGGCGGGGATAACCAGCCGTTTGTCTATTCCGGAACGCTGGTTGTCCAGGGCCAGGGACTTGCAGAAGTCTGGGCAACAGGGGCAAAGACCGAGATGGGAAAGATCGGAGCGGTCCTCCAGACCGTTGAGCGCGGTGAGACCCGGCTGAAAGGGGAAATTTCCCGGATTGTCCGGACCATTGCCCTTATCGGCCTTTTCCTGTGCATCATCATCGTTGTCGTGTATGGGCTAACCCGGTTCAACTGGATTGAAGGGTTCCTGGCAGGAATCACCCTAGCGATGGCGATCCTGCCCGAGGAGTTCCCGGTTGTCCTGACCATCTTCCTTGCCCTTGGCGCGTGGAGGATCTCAAAGAAAAACGTTCTTTGCCGCCAGATCCCTGCAGTGGAAACACTGGGGTCAGCAACGGTGCTGTGCGTAGATAAGACCGGCACTCTCACAAGAAACGAGATGTCAGTCCGAAATTTTTTTGCCGGTGGAAAGATCTGTGAACACGACAGCACGGGTGCCAATTCGGTGGCTGACACTTGTCATGAGGTGGCCGAATTTGCCATCCTCGCCTGCAAAAAAGATCCTTTCGACCCAATGGAAAAAGCCCTGGGCCGGCTCCGCGACGGGGATTTTGGAAAGACAGAGCACATCCACCGGAACTGGGAACTGGTCCAGGAGTACCCGCTGTCGCCGGAACTGCTTGCGATGTCGAATGTCTGGCGATCTCCTGATGGCAACGACTATATCATTGCAGCAAAAGGCGCCCCGGAAGCGATTATTGATCTCTGTCATTTCGATGCGACCCAAAAACAGGAACTCGATCACCAGATCGACCAGATGGCTGCAGAAGGGCTCAGGGTACTGGGCGTTGCCGAAGCCTCATTCTCAAAACACGAACTGCCACCAGGACAGCATGATTTTTCCTTTACATTCCTTGGTCTCGTAGGATTTGCAGACCCGGTCCGGCCGCAGGTGGCAGAAGCCATTGCCGAATGTTTATCAGCGGGGATCAGGGTGATCATGATCACCGGGGATTACCCCCTGACGGCAAAGAATATCACCCGGCAGATAGGTCTTGCCGGTACAAACACCTGCATCACCGGTGCTGAACTCGACAGTATGAGCGAGGATATGCTCCGCCAGCAGATCGGGGAGGTCAGCATCTTTGCCCGGGTAGTACCGGAACAGAAACTCCGGATTGTCAATGCCCTCAAGACCAACGGCGAGGTGGTCGCTATGACCGGTGACGGCGTGAACGATGCCCCTGCCCTGAAATCTGCAGATATCGGTATTGCTATGGGTGGAAGGGGTACAGACGTGGCCCGGGAAGCATCCTCGCTCGTGTTGCTTGATGACGATTTCATCTCCATCGTTTCTGTTGTAAAACTGGGCAGGAGAATCTTTGACAATTTAAAAAAGGCTATCGCGTTTATCTTCTCGGTCCATGTCCCTATTGCCGGTATGTCACTGATCCCAATCCTGTTCATAAAGGCAGATCATTTCCACAACTTGAACTTGGCTAACAGGAAAGGTCAGTGACTGTAACAATCCAGAAAAAAACATTCAAGAGATTCAAATACATTGTAGCCTCTGCAATTTTTGGTTTTTGGTCCTGCAAAAATTTGGTCCTGCAAAAATAAAACA
>JBAXMF010000431.1:0-2659 GCA_037134435.1 Methanomicrobiales archaeon
TATTTTGAAGGGGTGTATCTTCCGAAGTATGATGCTGATGGCAGGATTAACGGCGTGAGGGGATATTTCAGGAACATCACCAGGCGCAAAGTGGCGGAAGAAGTGCTGAAGCAGAGCGAGCTGCTTTTCCGTGAGGTCTTTAACAATGCAAACGACGCCGTATTCCTTCTTGAAAGAACGCCGGAGGGTCCCGGGACATACCTTCTTGTGAATGATACAGCTGTCCGGATGCTGGGATATTCAAGAGAAGAGCTCCTGAAGATGTCCCCCCGGGATATTGTACCGGAGGACATTGCGAAAAAAATCATGCCGTCTGTCATAAAAAAACTGCAGAATGAAGGACATGCTACCTTTGAGTCTGCACACAGGCGGAAAGACGGGAGTATCTACCCGATTGAGGTCAGTACCCATACGTTCCATTACAAAGGAAAGGATGTTGATCTCTCAATTGTCCGCGACATCACCGTGCGTAAACGGGCCGAAGAGACGATACGGCAGAGCGAGGAAAAGTTCCGCCTGGTTGTCGAGAATGATCCTGATGCCATATTTATACAGACCCAAGGGCAGTTTGCGTATGTTAATCCCGCAGCATGCCGGTTATTTGGTGCTAAGTCAGCTGATTTACTGGTTGGTACACCGGTTCTTGATCGGTTCCATGCTGATTTCCGGGAGATTGTAAAGGAAAGAATTCACGTACTTAACGATGAACGCCAACCGGTTGCGAGGATCGAGGAAATATCTCTGAGACTGGATGGCACACCGTTTGATGTGGAAGTATCAGCGGTTCCAATGACCTACCTTCAGAAGGATGGTGCGCTTGTCTTTTTCAATGATATCACCGAGCGAAAAGTGGTGGAAGAGGCGCTCAGGGAGAGTGAGGATCGTTTCCGGCACATTTCGGAGATAATTACAAATTTTGCATTCTCCTGTCAAAAAACACCCGGCGGTCCCTTTGCCATTGACTGGATTGCTGGCGCGATTGAAAAGATCACCGGCTATACTGCTGAAGAGATCTCTGACATGACCTGTTGGCGCCCCCTCGTCATCGAAGAGGACATTGCAATCTTTGACCAGAATGTCACAGGCCTTTTTCAAGGCGAATCGAAACAATCCGAGGTCCGGATACGAAATAAATCCTGTTCCGGAACGGTACATAGGTGTTGGGGATGTGTGCTCGTGCCGGGTCAAACCCCTCAACAGCGATCGCCGGGTCGGTCAGGCTGCTGGCCCCAAAGGGTGCAAAGTACCCGACATCCACTTCGACAAAGTCCTGTGCACCGAGCAGTTCAGCAATCTTTTTTGCACACGCACGCTCTTTCTCCTCCGTCCGCTGCCCGTAGTTTAAGTGCAATGCATAAATTTCATATCCTTCGCTCTTTGCGAGGTACGCGAGGGTGGATGAGTCCATCCCCCCGGAGAGCAGACAGACTGCCTTCATCATTTCACCCCTATGACCTTGTGGAGCTGGACCTGGAACCGGACCGGGAGATTGTTTGAGAGGATAAACCGGGTGATGGGTGGGGTATCCGACCCGTATACGGGAGAGAAGAAGATCTCCCCGGCGATCCGGTGCGCATCCATGACATCCCGTGCATACCGGCAGTCTGCTTCATCATATACCACAAACTTCACGCTGTCTTCCGCACGGATTTTCTCAAGCAGTTCAAGCTTGCTTTTTTCGCCGGATGAGGGGCACTTTATGTCCATGCAGATCAACGCGTACGGCTGGAAATTTGTAAAATCCACGGTGCCGTTTGTCTCGATGTCGACCTTCGTACCCCGTTTATGGAGCGAGGCAAGGAGCGGTTCAAGTTCATCTGCTTGGAGAAGGGGTTCGCCCCCCGTGATGCAGACGTACTGCGGGTTTGTCCGCCAGACCTGCTCGAGGACCGCATCCGGGCTCATTTCGGTGCCGCCTTCCTGTGCGTCCTTCGTATCGCACCAGCGGCAGTGGAGGTTGCAGCCGGCGAGCCGGATGAAGAGGCAGGGTTTCCCCTGGTTCTTCCCCTCTCCCTGGAGGCTATAAAAAATTTCTGCGATCTTCATTCTGCGATCTCGGCAAAACAGGTTGGCGATTCCCAGACCCGTACCTTGGTCACCTTCGCCGGGACCCGGTGCGCGCGGCAGTACCCGTTGAGGTCGTCCCTGATGAGGGCCGCGAGGAGCTCGCTCGTAGGTTCACCGGGGGTGGTGATCACGTGCTGGAACTGTTCGATGCAGGCAACCATCGGGTCTGCGGCATTCAGCAGGATCTGGTGGTCGAACTTTTCGATGATCTCTTTTATGGAGTTATAATCGATCAGGATCCCGGTAGTCGCGTCAGGTTCGCCTGCTATCCACACCTCCGCCTTCCAGCGGTGACCGTGGAGGCTGGCGCACTTCCCTTTGTAATGGAGCAGGCGGTGGCTCGCATCGAACCAGACCTCCTTGTAAATCGCGACGTTCATCGTATCATATTGGCGGCACGGCATATTATATTATTATGAGCAAGGGTGAATAGTATACGACAGGCAGGTGGGATGCCACAATTTATAAATCGCTTCCCCGCTCTAGTATATATCTCAGCGTGGGTTATCGATAACCACAAAAAAAACAAACATGAGGCCATTTAATGGGACAGGGTAAATTTGCAGCCAGGAAATTGGTTCGGGACTCAAAT
>JBAXMF010000432.1:0-2652 GCA_037134435.1 Methanomicrobiales archaeon
CATGGCACGGCGAATCTGTCCTTCATCCAGCCACCTCGATGAGTAATTCGTTACGAACAACCGTCCCTGCATATCTTGTCAACCAGTTTAACCTGAAAAAAGGAGACAAATTAAGCTGGAGTATTGAAAACGGGGCTGTGGTTATCCAGGTGGCCAATCGGAAAAAAAACGAGTCCTCCTATTTTTAATTGTTGGTATTTCACGCTAGGTTGATAAAACCGGTAAAAGTCTACCGGCGATTCTATACTGGATACACATTTAAGCTCCACTCAATAAAGTGTGGTATTGTTTTGGAATCCAGGTATTTTAATAAATGCTAACATTACGATTTTAAACTCCCAAGGATATGGTAACACAGGGAGTTCTTACCGGGCCACCAGTATGAACCGGATGAGCAATTAGATCTCATTACAACCGGGACTATCGCGTCCCTATTACCCGGAATGATTCATGGCATCCGCCCCGTTAAACCTCCCAGGAGTGACTAAAAAAATGGCAGATGCATTGAAAAGTCTTGTTGCCTTTGCGGTAGTCCTGGCGTTGTTCGGGACGGCATTCGCCGGAATGTACTATTTCAACGTGGATCTTCCCCAGCAGAAAGCGGTTAAGCCACCTACAAACGGGGCTTATAAGCAGGATCCAGATGGTTATTGGTGTAAATATTGTGATGGTGTAAAATCGGGTTGGTGTGGGCTAGATACTAGACAAGATCCCTGTCCAAGTTGTCCATGTTAAGTAGGGGTTCCTCCCAGAGCCAGTGGATGAGTAAATCCCTCTATTTTACGCCAGATTTAACGAGCCAATATCATTAATAAGGTATTTACAACACCCCACCACAACCATTTGACCCCGTTCTCGTTCGTATAAATCGCCAGCATTTGGCTCCTATTGGGTTTGGGGCTGAATAAGGTTAAAATGTGCGATTTACCCCGAATTCAACCTATTTCTACCTTCTATTTGGGTATTACCTTTTTCCAAAGTCCCATAAAAGACCCCCCTAAACGCAGGATTTACTAATCCCCAGATTCCCCTGGTCACGTTAATGCCCCATCATGAGACCCGATCAACCTGGACCCGGGCCTGACCATCTCGGTCCTCAACCCAACCGTCACCTTCTCCGACGACATCAACCAGAACTCCATCGTCCTGAAGATGACCTATGGAAGCTTTTCCTTCCGGTTCATGGGTGATGCCAATGCCGATGCCGAAAGCCGTATTGCCAATAGCGGAACGAATCTCCAGGCTGACATCCTCAAGGTCGGGCACCATGGTAGCGCTACGTCATCCAGCTCAGCCTTCCTTTCCAAAGTACATCCGAAGACCAGCATCATCGAAGTGGGGGCCGGGAATTCCTATGGTCACCCAACATCAGCGACACTGGGTCGCCTGGCCCAGGTGGGATCTGCTGTGTATCGCACCGACCTGAACGGCGATGTAACGGTGACAACTGATGGCTCGACGTACGATGTCAAAACTAGCCAATAGGTGTCGGGCTCTGTGAAAACGGTAACCACTCAGCAGATGGTGAGTTCCCAGAGTTCGGCCGGAGCGGTCTCACCTTGTTTAAATCGTCTATGGTCTTACTGCCCTCCGTTCCATAATATCGCTGGGCAAAAAGTCTCGGAAAGGAGGCATCAGAAGTGTGGTACTGTTATTTAGGCTTGATAGAGCAGGGGTGTGTGGAGCGGATTCGGTGGATCAGTATTAGAAGATAATTGGCGCAATGCCTTAACTCATCAGTAAATCGTTATCCGCTGATTGTTATCCTTCCCAGGTATGACTCCTAATAATTCTATCCCATACCTGGGAGAACGGTTCATAAACCAACTTCAAACAAGGAAAAAATAGGGGAATCAAAGTGTCGGAAGGAAAATTAGAAGGAATCCGATTATCCAATTTGGTTTTTTGTATTCCATCATTATTAGCTCATAAGGAAAACACTAATGCTGTGAAAATTTTCATCGATGAGTCGGGTGATCTGGGATTTACGGAGAGATCTTCGAAGTATTTCGTGGTAGCTGCCCTCATTGTTTATGATCATCTGGCCATTCATCGATGTTTCAAGAAAATAAGACAAAATAGGTTGAAGAAAAAATATCGGGATATCCCGGAATTTAAATTCAATAATTCCGGAAAAGAGATTAAAGAAAGAGTTCTCAAATGCATTGCAAAAACGGATGCAGACATTGCGTATTGTGTCCTCCGCAAAGATCAGGTTCATCCCCATCTTCGCGATAAACATGCAATTGTCTACAACTATCTGATTGGATCCCTTGTTTCAAACATTACTCAGCATATCCTGGTATTTGGGAATATCGACATTATTGTCGATAAATCATTGAATGGAATTCAAAGAGATGCATTTGACCAATATCTCGTTTACAGAACTTTCGAGAGAAATCACGATACTCGATTCGAATCCCCGGTAATAACTATCGAGCATGTGGATTCATGCACGGATCCATGTATCCAGGCAGTTGATTTTATCGCCGGGGCCTTGCATCACTACTACCGCACAAACGATGACACCTATTTTCAAATCATTGATGGGCGAATAAAAGTCGCAAACGATTACTTTGAAGGTCCACAGAAATGACAGTGAACCCTTCCCTACTTTGTCCCATCCACCTCAAGGTGGCATCATCCTTTTCG
>JBAXMF010000433.1:0-2640 GCA_037134435.1 Methanomicrobiales archaeon
AGGGGCACGGTTCGAGATGATAGTGCCGAAAGGGATGTACCGATAATTCTCTCCTGGTTTTGTTACATAATCACAGGTGGCAAGTGTATCATTAAAAAAATATCCAACGTTAACGGTGATAATACTAATTCTTAAAATTCAGGGTTCTTCCTCAAATACATTATTTCACGTAGTTCTGATGCCTTTGGGACCCGATGAGGCCCTAAATGGATTAATTTTTTTCCGGGAACCGGTATGCCAGTTTTGGCACATTCATCTCGAACCGGGAACCGGACCCATAACTTCCCGTTTCCCGGATAGTGATGCCCGTAATCCCAAGGATTTCCCGTACAAGGAATAATTCCATGCCCGCCTGAGTCCCATATCCCCGTTCAAATATCTTTTCCTTGCTGGCGTCCGGTATTCCCCCACCATTGTCTTGGAAAAACAACAAGAGGCCGTCCCCGGTACGCTGATATCCAAGGGTTACTTCGGTTGCATTTTTTGCATGGCGGATAACATTCCCTGCCAGCGTGAAAAAAACCCGCTCAAGGAGTGAATCCGCATAGATCTCCATGTTGTCAAGATGACTGGTGCGCCTGATGGATGAAAAGTCCAGGTGCGAGATACCCATAATAAATGACTGGTTCACATCCTGCCACTCGGGGGGGTTTTGACCAAGGTCCTGGTAATTTTTCGCAAAGTTCAGCGAGTTTTCGATCTTTCTGACTGCCTCCTCCTCGAAATCATGGTATTCGTTGACAGTTTCACCACCAGGAAGTATTCTTTCGAGCGTCAGGTACCCGTTGAGCGTGAAGAGTGCATTCTGGATGTCGTTAAACGTGACCTGGTTCAATAGCATAAGCTTTCTTGTGACCTGCTGTAATGCGGTCTCCGCCTGCCGGCGCATGGTAATGTCGCTTCCCACGAACTGGTATTCCTGCAATATCTTCTCCGAATCGAAAATTGCCCTGATTGACCAGGAGATCGAAAGCCCACCCCTAGCAAGAGCGAAGTCCTGCTCTCCTGAACCGATTGGCGATTGCGGAGTGAGCGTCTTAAAAAATATTTCCATTCGTTCCCTGGAGATGTGAGGAGAATTGAGATCATAAAACGTGGCCGTATCCAGGTCTCCCCGGTAGCCAGATACGCCACGTCTAAACGCGGGATTCATAAATGTGATGCGGCCATCCGGGTCAAACCTGCAGATTAATTCGGTCTGGTCCTCAACAATACTCTGGTAGCGTAACCGGGCAAGGGAGATCTTTTCCAGCATCTGGTTAATTGCCCTTGATAACTGGGTTAATTCATCATTTCCCGCAACTTCCGTGATCCTGGTGCTTTCTTTACCCAACCCAATCTTCAGGACCTCGGTGGTGATGGTACTGACCCGTGAAAGGATTAACCGGTCAATGAGGACCAGGCCCAGGATTCCAAAGATAACCACGGCAATAAGGACGATGAACAGGAATGAATAGATAGTCGAGATCCCACTCTGGTAGATAGTCCGGGGTTCTTTCACCTCCAGGATATAACTGCCTGGGGTAACACTGAGCTGCTTCAACTGCGTGTAACCCGCGACGATATCCGGATTGTCCTGGTAATGTACAAGGAAATTTTCTGAAGTAAACCGGTCCTGAATGGCACTGAATGATGGGGTTTGTGACTGGGTGGCGGGATCTAGTAAGGCTACCGATACACCGGTGGATTTTGACAGCTGGTCCAGCTGGTCTTCATCAAAATTTCGCCCCATGACCAGGACTCCTTCGCTTGGCCCATCACCATTGTTTTTCAGGATCGGTCGTACGGCTATAATCCTTGGTTGCTTGTCGACAAAGAAAATACCCTTTACGGATGAACTCCTGTCGGGAGAATCAAAAATAAAAAGGGGATAATTCGTTTGTATTTTATTGAGCAACAAACGAGAAACCGGTTCAAGCTCGCCGTTACGTTCATTGTATGCGTTGGCATAGATGAGGTCACCCGACCTGTTGAAGACCAGGAGAAAATTGAGGTCCAGGGTCTGGAAGGTTTCTTTCTGAAGATTTTCTTCGAGATAAGCCGAATTATTTCCCTGTGCAAAATAATAGGTATCGTCCCAGGAGGACCAGTCTAACAGCGTGGAATCAAATGTGGATAATTCATCGGCGATTGCGAATTTGACCTGTTCAATATCCTGCCCGACTTCTGTATGTTCAATATCGGTATAGCTTTTTTGCAGGACATAGGAAGAATACGCAGTAAAGCTGGCCAGGATGAGGATTAACCCGACTCCGAAAATAATGAGTGTTTTCTTCCGCAGGTCCATAAATAATCTAACTTGTGGCGTATTGGTTAATATAACTCGGGTCTTCGCTGAATGAAATGCGGACCTGTTCAACCGGCCAGGATAATGGTTGGAGAACCCGGTAAAGAGCCGGAGGAAAAAAAAGGAGATAACCATCCTATTCATCCGAATTCAGAGAAATATCACCTCCTCCTGCCATCCCAAATGCTGTAGTGGGGCAAAACCGGATTAATCAATGCCGAAAGAAATAGTGCCCGATCCTGTAAGCGGGTTCATGACAGGAATAATGATAGCATCTGGTGGAGCCTTGCAAAACCGTCAGTGGTGGGGTCACGGAATTTCTATGCAAAAAGGTATCTAGTATCAGGCATACA
>JBAXMF010000434.1:0-2638 GCA_037134435.1 Methanomicrobiales archaeon
GCAGGGATAGTCTTCCCCACACTCTCCCGTGCGGAAAGGTCCGTATAGCCGAGCACCGCCCGGGGGTGCTCCTTCTTTGCCTCGTCATACACGAACGCCCCGATCTGCTGGCAGGCTGCCATGGGCGGAACTCGCACCGGATCGGTGCCCTCGCGGACTGCACCGACGAGCGTTACGAGCCCGGTGATCTGCAACGGGCCGGCAACAAACACCACGACAACCGGGCATTCCCCTGGTCTGACCTTGCTGAGCGGTGTAAAGATCACGTACTTCTCGGCAATATCTGTAATCGGCAGGTCAGTGGTCATAAAACGTTTTGCCTTCTCTGTATTTTTATGAAGGCGTTCACCGTGGATGAACTTGGCACGGTCCCGTTCGGGAACATGTTGCACCATCGCACAATAGCCCTCCGGGTTTTTGCTGCTCTCCCGGCCTTTCACAAAGAATGAGGCCATGAATTCGATTCCGGCGCCACCGAAGGCATCATGGTACCCGTTGCCGAAACCAAGTCCTGCCCGGGCACCGGGACAACCATAACTCTCCCGGTCGAACACGGCGGTCTTCCCCTTCATTGCCACATGTGCAAAAAACGGCATGATGCAACCGAATCCGTGCGGTTTTATCTGCAGTGCCCCGTCAGGCTTTATATTACTCCAGAGAATTGCCACGGGTTCCTGGTCAAGCCTGAGTTTTTCTGCCGTAATGCTCTTCATTTCAGTTCACCAGGAGCTTACTTCATCCAGCCCATTTGTTCATACCAGTCGTATTCGTGGGCGAACCGGTCCTTATTATTCTTCACCAGCTGGCAGAAGTACTCCCTCTTCTGCCGGTGAATCTCCTCCTGTTCGGGATAGGAATGTTCACCCCGGATTGACCGGGCCAGCTTCTTCCCCATCTCATGTGCCTGCTTTTCGGCCGTTCCAAGTGCAGCGGGGTCCCTGCCAATTGCTACGCCAATCCCTCCAACGACGGTTACGCCGAGTGTTGTGAGTGCTTTGTTCATATACCCTGCAACTTCCTGTTCGCCACTCCCCCCTGCCGTGCAGGCCGAGCAACCGAATTTTCCTGTCAGCATCTGGCAGTGAATGGCATCTGCCATTCGATCAAAGAGCGCTTTCAATGGAGCTGGCACGGAATCAATATAGTTGGGTGCACCAAGCACAATGCCATCCGCATTCATCATCTTTTCAAAGATTTCCACAAAATCATCGATCAGGGTGCACTCCCCGGTGGCATAGCACGTACCACAGGCAGTGCAGTATCCGATATGTAAGGTGTAGAGATCCACCAGCTCAGTTTCTGCTCCCTCCTCCTTCGCACCTGCAAGGATAGCATTCACCAGCTGAAGGGTATTACTCTTCTTTCCCCTGGGACTTGCGTTTATTCCGATTACTTTCATGTATATTTCCTCCTGTTGATGGAATCGGATACAAACATTGATAAGGTTATGGGCGGGGATCAGATGCTGAACAGAACTTTGGATCGTTGAAGGGAGGATGGTTATATCCATAAAAAAAAGGAACCTTCATTACGAGATGACCAATTCGCCAAAACTTTGTAAAGACTGCGGCGGGAACTGCTGTCGCCATCCCACAATGACGGATATCGAATTCCACAGGTTGGTCGGGGCAATAGGGAAAGAAAAGGCGGAGGTTGCCGTGCCGGAACATTTCGGTACCTGGTGGATGTTCCGTGAGAACTGCCCGGGAAAACTGGCGACCGGTTGTGTCCTGTCATATGACGACCGCCCGCTTTGCTGTAAAATATACCCGTTTGTCGCGATTCCGGCAATAACCGGGAGTGTAATAGGGCATGAGATCCTGCTGGATCTCAGGCATTGTCCCCGGTGGAAAGAGTTTGGGGAATGTTACGAAGAGACAAAACAGGAGTTTATAGACCTAAAAAAATGTACCGGTGAGCTTCCACAACCCCCGGAAAAACAAGGATGGAAAAAATTTCTCAGGTTATCATAATATCGACATCAGGTTGGATCACTCAATGGGATTTGTTTTTTAGTTTCTGTTTACGTGTTTTGGCATTTGACATCAGTCGATCAACAGGATCGCCATCGGCCCGGGGCTCCCTGCAAAATAATCATTCCAGTCCGGGTTATCACACGTAAGGCGGATGATTGCATCGCCGGTGAATATTGCTTTCGCGTCGCATGAACGATGATTTTATAACGTCCCCGGACTTTCTGTATGTCATGGAGATGTGCTAATGAACAAGGATGCGGAAATTCACGCTATTGAAACAACCATCCGGGATATG
Source organism: Methanomicrobiales archaeon (assembly GCA_037134435.1). GTDB lineage: Archaea > Halobacteriota > Methanomicrobia > Methanomicrobiales > Methanospirillaceae > CAIKOD01. The sequence goes on from JBAXMF010000434.1 coordinate 2,272, forward strand.
AACCGGTGCTGGACGGAAACATGGGATGAAAAGGGTTTTCGGGAATATATCCATCCTGATGCCGTGGCGATCGTCCCTACCCTCCCAGGGCGGCTTCTTGGGCAGGACGCATATGTTGCCGGGTGGCGGGGTTTTGCCGAAGCGATGACGGTCCACGAATGGACCGAGAGCGGTCACCGCGTACAGCTCTATGCGACCGGGGCATGTGCGGTCGTCACGTACCTGTTCTCAATATCATTTACCATGGTCGGACAACGCATGACGATGAAAGGAAGGGACATGTTCTTCCTTGTCAGGGAATCGGGACACTGGCTCGTTGTGGCCGACCAGTTCTCACCGGAGCCTCCTGGATCGTAAGTACTGACGA
>JBAXMF010000435.1:0-2637 GCA_037134435.1 Methanomicrobiales archaeon
AGCCGGATAGTTTCGTCACGGATGGATTTCCAACCGACGACGTCATTGTATGCGTTGTCAATATCGGAACGGGGTCCCAGGTACAGGTTGTAGAGAATATCGAATTGCCGGTAGGCATCGGCTTCTTTTGTATCGATCAACTGGATGTTCTCAGCGCTCTCCTGGTCATTGTCAGCCAGGACCACGTCCTTCATCCCCTTATGCATCAGAAGGATGTCCGCATCGAGATCCCCGATAGCCCGCCTCACCTGGAGCGGGTGTTCGTATAATCCAGTGGTTTCTTGCCAGAGGCTTGCTTCCTGGATAACCACAACGGCACCCATCAGGATGACAAGGGCAAGGATGATGCCAAGGCCGATGCCCAGCTGTTTGCCGATTGTCAGGTCTTTTATTTTCATACCATCACCTTCCGTTCATTCGTTTTTTGATATGCTGCACTCATGGTGGAAATTTCTAAAAGATTTGTCCGTTCAACAATCGCCCGTTCGGCCTCACCGGTCATTAGGTATCCGCCATGGGACAGGGCGTTGCAGAGTTTTTCCATGATGAAACGCTGGGTATCAGGCTTGTAATAAAAGAGCAGGTTGCTGCAGAAGATCAGGTCGAAATCCCCGTAAATGCTTCCCGGGGGACTGGTGGAACGCTCATCAAGGAGGTCGTAGAACGAGAACTCAATGCGGTCCCTGAGTCGCCGGGCAACCGGATAACTCCCGTGTCCCGCTTCAAAACAGGATGTAATATGTTTCAGCCTCACGTTCTGCACCGCTCCCGCATCGTACACGCCACGTCTTGCAAATTCAAGGCATTTATCTGAAATATCAGTTGCAAATATGCGAAACGAAAGGGGGGATTTCCTTGCGGTGAGGAGTTCGTCCAGCAGGATAGCAACCGAATAACTCTCCTGTCCGGCGGCGCACCCTGCCGACCAGACGCGTATCTCAGGGGTGCCTGACTCCTGTTTTTCCTGGATGAGACCGGGGAGGACCCACTGTTCCAGCACGGCAAAAGTGAGCGGATTCCGGAAAAACTCGCTGTAGGTGATATTGAGTGAGCGAAAAAACATTTCTGCCTCCCCGTCATGCCGGGAAAGGTACTCGCAATAGTCTGCAACCGTTGGACAGGAAGTTGCGGCCAGTCTTTTTTCAAGGGATTTGGAAAGGAAGGATTCGTCATAGCGGGAGATGTCCTTTCCCTGCAGCCTGTTCATGGCCCGAATTACCTCTTGCAGGTCGTTGTTCATGGTCCGGTCCGGTACTTTTCCTGAAGGCCTGAGTCCTTCAGTAGTCCATTGATCTCCTGTTTTAGTGCAATCATGCGCAGTTCCCGGTCCAGGGTAATATTATTGAACCGTTTGAGCTCATCCACCGTTTTATTAAGTGCATCTTCTGCCCGTTTACGGTCAGTGACATCCACACCGATGGCGATGTAGTCAGATATGTTTCCTGCTGCATCCGGAATACCCTTCGTATTCCAGGATATGATCTTCTCATTCCCTTCTTTTGTACGGATGACCGTCTCGAAATTTTCGAGATATTTCTTTTCCCGGATGATCCGGTTTATGGTCGTAGTAACCTGTTTCCGGTACTCTTGTTCCGGGTAGAGCATCTTCCAGATCTTATTCTTACCGATGACTTCATCCGGGCGATAACCGCTTATCTCAGCTGCTGCGGTATTCCACATCAGGATGGTTCCTTTAAGGTCAAGAACGCTCAGCCAGACCCGTGCATTGGTAATGACACTCTCCTGGAATTCGGTCAGGTGGTGCAGCACCTCTTCCCCACGTTTTCGTTCGGTAATGTCCTGGTGAGTGCCAAACATCCATAATGGTTTTCCGTCTTCAGTCCACGATGCAACCTTCCCGCGGTCCAGCACCCAGGCCCAGTCGCCGTTTTTATGCTTCAATCGGATTTCGCATTCATACCATTCCGATTTCCTTCGAAAGTGCATCTCCAGCAATTCATCGCTTTTCTGCAGGTCATCGGGGTGGGCGTATTTCTTCCAGGTCTCAATGGAAACAGGTGAAATTTCCGCAAGTGTAGAGCCGATAATTCCGGCCCACCGTTCATTAAATATGGTCTCGCCGGTTTGAACGTTCCATTCCCATGTACCTGCCCGGGTCCCTTCTATTATGCTTGCCAGGCGTCGTTTCTCATTTTCAAGGGCATCTTCAGCCTGCTTACGCATCAGCGCGATACCAATACTTGCAACGATCCCCTCGTAAAAGTGGACCATCTCGGGTGTGAAGCAATCTTTTCTCCGGTCATTTAATTGTAGGAGGCCAATAATCTGCCTGTTGGCGCGTATGGGTATAAGTGCGACAGACAGGTACCCCTGGTGAATACAGTTGTTGCGTGGATGAAACCTGGGGTCCTGATCGGGGGGCAGATCCAAAAATGGCAGCGAGTTATTAGTCCAGCTGCTCCCCCATTCAGTAAACAGGGGATTTTTTGGGTCCGTCTGCCCGGATAGTACCAGGCCGCAAGTGCACTCAAGGCTGATGTTGCCGTTTCCATCCCTGCAGGGACCGCCGGTCGGATCATTGGCAACCAACGAATTTTCAGTAAGGAGAAAATCCGGAGAGAAACCATCCTGGACAAAATATGGGAAATCATCACCGCTCTTCAGTCGAATCCCCAT
>JBAXMF010000436.1:0-2633 GCA_037134435.1 Methanomicrobiales archaeon
AGTTCATCGGCGAACATGTATGCGGTCTCTTTTTTCGCATTCATTACTGCCACACCTCGTTCACCTTTTTTGATCCGCGAAAGGAGATCAACGGCGACCTTGTGCTTTAAGTCTCCGCGTGATGGTTCGATATATGACTGGCTTGCGGCCCCTCGGAGGCGCTCTACCTCGTTTGCCTTCGCAAGCACGTATTTCTGGCGGTCGAGTTCTTCAGAACTTATCCAGCTCGCCTCTGCCGCCGGGACCAGTGTCGCTATCACCCCGTCGATATTTTCAGGGTAGCCTGCATGGATGTCCACGGCAATTGTCGGGGTCGTGATCCCTGAGTCATCCACCGCGGATGCCAGGTCTTCACCAATAATCATGGATACGCAGGTCCCGATTACGGCCATTTTCTGGGGTGAAAATTCCCGTTCTGCGTACTGCAGTGCGGCAACCAGCGGGTCATGTCCGCCGAAAATAAATTCGTTATCCGCAAGGGACGTGGTCAACACGGGTAACCCGTCCTCCTCGAGGAGACGGGCGTGCTTGAAGGAGCAACCCGAAGGGCCGTGCAGGATGGCGACATCCACTTCAAGGTCTCTTGCCGTATAGAGTGCGGCAACAATAGAACTCGGCCTTGGCTGCATGTATTTCATTCAATTATCTCCATGACTTGACTGCGAGCACCACGCATGCCTCTCCCGGGGTTGCGAGCGCAACAGACTTCCCGTCCCTGAAGTTGCCTGAATAGGTAATCTTGGTTGTTTCCAGGTATCTGGTTAGAGAAGATGCCATATACTCGTTCCTGTACTGTTCTCCGACAATAACACCCTGGCATGGTCTGACCGTTTCAATGGTCCGGACTATTTCATCAGGCTGGAATCCTTCACATACCGCATGATCTTCCTGGCCGATAACAAGGACCAGGTCATTCTGGCCTGATACCTGGCGTGCATAGCGGGAGGCCTCGATTGTCGTCTCCCTTGTTGTTCCACTGTTTGCGTTGTCGATAATGAAATGGCCCTTCTCCAATGTAACCGCCATTCTACCAGGCAACGCAGTAAAACTCCTGAGTGACCCGGGGTTGAACCCAAGCATACAGCCTGCTGCGGCTGCAATCATCAGCGGTGTTTTGTAACCGGCAAGTTCGAGGAGTGGATTTTCAAATGATCCCATAATTCCATTATGGTTATAATCACACTGTTTCCCTTCAACCTGGGCAACCTCTTCTGCATGGATTGCGTCTGCACGAGAGGGATGGACCCCGGGAGCAACGAGAAGACGCCGGGCATGTGTTACAGAGTCCAGCTTAATGGTAAGTGCGGACTTCTTCCCGGCAGCACACCGGTAATCAAGGTTGGATGTAATTATTGCAAGGTCCCCGGTACCGGTAACGCCCAGGGACTCTTCCGCAACAAGCCAACCACCTTGGTCTCTTGCCGCATTTACCACGGAGAGCAGGGAAGCAGGTGTTATACTGCACCTGAAAAGTTTGTCCTGTTCAGGGTAACGGTATGTTCCCCCTGATGTATGGAGGACGCCGCATCCCGGTAAGATGTGGGCGATTGCATGCGCCGTGGTTGTCTTCCCCTGTGCCCCTGTCACCTCGATCATGAGTGATGGGATCTTGTCTCCGAGGATCCATTTCACCGCTTCATGATGAGAGATCCGGGGAATATCGCGAAATTGTTGAAGAACCGGATGGTCTGGGTTAAGGTGCACGGGGACGATCACGCGATCGTAGGAATTCCCCATGAGAGGTGAAATATCCCCTGCACCGGTTCCCCGGTAGACATCTACCATGTCCACATGATGACCTGCGGCTTTCAGGGCATCACCTATTTCTTTACCACCATGGATGGTATCGAGGACAAGGAGGTCCATTTTTTATTCAGATCAGGGCTAACGCGTTTTTGGCATTTTTGGCCATCAGGTCTGCAAGCAGCGGGTCCGACCCGATAGGCTCAGCATATACGAGTGGGATTTCCCTGCCGTTCATTGCGAACGTCCCTTTGTATGCCCCTTCCGGCAGACCGATGAGCCCGGGAATATCTTTCACGATATGCACGCCCTTGGCAAGGAAGAGGGGAACAACGACGAGTGCGTCAATTTTTTCCGATTTGAACTCATTGAGACTTTCCTCAATACTCGGGGAGTTCATATTCATGAAGGCACATTTCACGACGTACTCGGGGTGGCGTTCCTGGACAATTTTGCCTGTAGATTCAACGAGCTCTTGATTGTAGGGGAGTTTGCTTCCATGCCCTACGAGTAACATTCCCTTCCTTTCCATATGATAAATACTGGTTATTTGAATCTTAAAATTGTTACCAAATTATCCATACTTCTACCAAGGGCACTGCCCCTTTCAGATTTTGCAATAATACGGGAATATCTCAATATTCATCGGATAAAAAAATCAATGTATTTTTGAAGAGATGCCTTTTCAATACGGGAACACAAAATCTAAAAACAAGGAGAAGGTGCATGGAGGATGTCCGGATGATAACGCCTCCCACCTGATTTGCCGGGAGACAAAAAAGGAAATGAGTACCGGATTGTCCGTGTTAGTAAAAAATATTCAGTTTCCAATAAACCTGACCTCCCAAAATATTAGGCGCATAAATTGAAGGCCTCTAAAATCGTCCGGT
>JBAXMF010000437.1:0-2632 GCA_037134435.1 Methanomicrobiales archaeon
GGGGCCACCAGGTTCCCGCAATGGGTGTAATTATGTGCAACACAGCCCGTCCGGCAGCCCCGTGCATGGATGCAGTCACCGCAGATGCCAGGGTAGCCATGGTTCAGTTTGAGGTTGTGGCGGAGGTTACGGATTACCGGGTGGCTGAACCAGATCTCGCGGATGCTGTCTTTCCCGAGCGTGCCAAGGACCTGAATCTCCGGAACCTTCAAATCGATACGGATTGACCCCTCTTGTGATAGGATCGTGACTGAACTCCCCGAACCGCCATCAGTAACAAATGAAGGAATTCATCAACACGTGCAGGCGGGCCAAGACCGTGAAGAGTTAACCTCCGCTGATGCTACAGCCGTTCACCTATCCCTCCTTGTCCCACTCCAGCCAAAGGGTTTCGACACCACGGTAATTTTTTGCCCCTCGTTCCGGAAGACTGCCGTGTTCTACCATGACATCGCAGGGCATTTGGCCCCCGATATGCCGGTGTACTCGTTTAACTGGCCGGTACCAACCACGGATAACCCGCCTGCAGAAACTCTCGAGACAATTGCAGAAGAGTTCATGCGGGACCTGGAGAGATGTATACCGCATGGCCCCTATGTCCTCGGTGGCTACTGTTTTGGAGCGGTTATCGCTATTGAGATGGCGAAGCGGCTAACCGCCTCCTGAGAAAAAGTTGAGTTGCTTGTGCTGGTCGACCCGGTTCGGCCATCAACAGGTACCAGATGGCAGCGGTGGCAACGGAGACAACTCAATCTCCTCCGTTTTTACCGTCTGCATGGCATCCGTTTTTTCATGCGGTCCCAGTACAGGAAAGGTATTGTTTTGGTCCAGGACCTCCGTTTTGATACAACAGAAAAATAGGAACGGCGGTTTCACCAGGCCCACTACCGGGCATTTTACAACTACCAGACCAATCCATGTCAACACCGGGCGTTACTGGTATTCAGTCATGCTGAACAACAAGGGGACCTGAGTGAAAGGTCCCCTCATGAAGAGGGCCGCTGGAAGGAGGTCCTGCCGTACCACCGGGAAATCCTGATCCTTCCGGATTGTACTCATCATAACATACTTTCTGACGGCGCCGGTAAGATTGCTGCAAAGATCAGGGCAATCATTGAAGAGATTAATCAGGAGGGGTAAGAAATCTTTTAGGTTTGTCTATTTTGATTGAAAGGACCTATCTTCCGATAACTTTCCTCGCTGAGGTTAAACATCATCAGGAAAGGTCTTTGAAATAATCAACAGGACAAAAAGTTGATGCGGATGATGCTTGCAAACGCTTTAAAAATAGAATTGGAAATTTCCATCCCCCATTAAGTGTGGGCATAGCCGCTACCTGTCGCATCGCAGCAAGCTGCAGTATGCCCATTTGTACACATGGAATCCCCCGAACCAGCAGGGTTACAATCCCCCGCACCCTGCTTTAGGTCAGTCATCCTTACGACACATGGCGGTGTATACACCGCACGTGGGTCATATATTCCCGTTTTTTCTGATGATTCAACCATTATAATCACATTTATTCTACTCGTGATATTATATTACCACTCCTTTTCTATTTCCCGAATGAAAAAATGGCTAATCCTGGCACAAGAAACCGGGTGAGTGCCCAATTCCGTAATACCCCCCAAGAATCGATCGACCTATGTTTTCATGCTATGAAAGACGGTCACCGTAGCCTGCTTTGTGGAAATTCGTTCCGTTTATAGGCTTCCCCGCAGAGCCAGTGTGGGGCCACCAGGTTCCCGCAATGGGTGTAATTATGTGCAACACAGCCAGTCCGGCAGCCCCGTGCATGAATACAGTCACCGCAGATGCCAGGATAGTCAAGGTAATGGTCAAGATCGTGGCGGAGTTTTAGGATCACCGGGTTGTTAACCCAGATCTCGCGGATGCTGTCTTTTCCAAGTGTGCCGTACACGAGTTCGGGAATGGTCTGCCCGATCCCGCAGAGAGCGATTTGCCCCGTCCCGAGGATACCAAGGATCCCAGTTACCCCGCAGTCACTGGACTTCCCTTTCGTCCGCCAGATCTCAGTGAACGGCGTAAGTGCCGGGGGTGATGGCAGGATGACTGGGATCGGGGCATTCGGGTGGAGATCCTCATTCACGTACCGCACCAGTTCCAGGATTTCATTGTAGTCGAGCGCTTCCCCGCGTTCGTGCATCGCAATACCCCGGCCGGTATGGGTCACCGGGTTTAGTTTCACCGAGGCCGCCTTATGGTCGGCTGCCAGCTGGACAAGGTCTGCTACCTGGTCCCGGTTCCCGTGGTGCACCGACATGATCACCTGTGCATTGGTATAGCCAGCCCCGGCGAGGCAGTCAAGCCCGTGTACCACTTTTTTAAATGCCCCCTTCACGCCCCGGAACTCATCGTGCTCCTTTTCGACCGGTGAATCGATACTGACCGAAATAAAACTGACCTTCGTGTGATCTTTTAAGTATATTGCATTCTCCGGCGTCAGCAGCGTCCCGTTCGTCTCCATGTTCAGGGAAAGCCCTCCGGCCGAGAGCATGTCCACGATATCCATAAACCGTGGGTGGAGCATGGGTTCCCCGCCCGTGAGCTTCGCACCGGAAAGGCCGAGGGTCTTTGCTTCGGCGACCCCCTGCCGGAGGGCCTCGATATC
>JBAXMF010000438.1:0-2626 GCA_037134435.1 Methanomicrobiales archaeon
GAATGCAAAGACCAATCCCAGTGGGAACGGTGCCTGGGAATGTGGGATTATACCACCATGCCAAGTGGTCTGATTATTCCAACATACGAGCGGGACGAGGGGCCAGAGTGTCCTGGCAGTCAACCCTGATTATGAATTATCACAGACCAGGTATTCCTGGCAACGGTAAACGTGAAGTGATTTGATAATGCGCTCGATGACTGTCCGCAACCCGTATGTCTTTGCCGTAACTCTCCTTGCCGTTTTTATCCTGGTAGGTGCGACTGCCGGGGGACTCGGTTTCATTTCAGGACTGTCAGTTTTTGCCCAAGTGGCCATCGCTGAGGCTACCCTCGCAGTGATCGGAATTGTATTGCTCCAATCTCTAGGATGGTTGGAGAAAGCAGGGTATACTCGGCTTATCCGGGTCCGTGATCTTCCGTTATTTCTCCTGCCATTCATTATCGCATTCATTTCTCTCAGTAATGGTATTGTAGTCGCGGTCCCGATACAAATCGGTACCTTTGCTCTCCTTGCCCTACTGATAGGATTCACTGAAGAAACATTTTTCAGGGGGTTGATGCTTACAGGGCTGCTTCCCCGGGGAATTAACAAGGCCATTATTATCTCATCCATTCTTTTTGCTGCACCACACCTGTTAAATGTCCTCGCTGGACTTTGGAACCCCTTGTTTACGATTGCGGATACTTTTGCGGCATTTGGAATTGGTGTGACGTTTGCTGCTCTCCGTGTCCGGACCGGAAGCATCTGGCCACTTATAGGTCTCCACGCATTGATAGATTTTTGTGCGCTTCTGGCCCTCGGAAGCCTGAACATAACCGCACAGTCTACTGAATCGCTCGCTGCCACTGTATTTGTGGGGATACTCCTTACGGGGTACGGGTTATTCCTGCTTTCCAGAAAATCCACAAATCCGGATAACCCCGGAGATTATCGCAGCGGTAGCGCATGAAGCGAAGAAATGCATCACAAATCATCAATACTCTTCAATTCTCTTCTATCAGCAAAGCACAAATGGATTAGGCCGTTGACTTACAAACAATCAGGATCTGGCGATTGCAGTGCGGGCACTTTACTTCAATTTCAATAGATACCTGTATATCGAACATATCTACCGGAATTATATTTGGGGTTACAATCCCGTTACAAACAGGGCAATTGATTATTGTAGTATGTCGAGGAACGTTAACGGTTGGTATCATAGTGGTTTAGTATCTTCTTGCGACCGGGGATAGTGATTTCTGCTAATCCATACAAAATTTTAGGTGTTGTTCTGAATGATACCAATACCGTTTTCCTCCGTGGTGCTATTTTCGTTAACAGGTTCAATACGGTCAATCCCCCGCCACGATAACAACCTATTCACACCTTTTAATGACGCGAATATTGGAAATTCAGGTATTCCCACGACACCAAAATCAACAAATATCATCACCTCATTAACGAATCTGCCAGTAATGTGATACTTTTTTCCCGGCACTAGTTTATCTTTCCATTCTTCTCCGTTAACCATGTCATAAAATCAGCATGGGGATATATCGAGAGCTGCCGCACGCGGGGTGAAAATGATGCAAGGAAAAGAAATTACAACGCGATTAAAAAAGGGGGCCAGGTGGCCGGGCCCCCCAACTGAACTTATGTGTTGGTTTTTATGCGGTTTAGGTTGGTAACTGGTGCAGACTAATACATCAGTACCAGATATCCCCTATCTTTTATTGATATAAATTGTTGATCATTTATCATTCATCCAGGTACCGCCTGAAGGATGGACACCGAGGAATTTTCAAATCAATTGGCTTATTGGAAGTCCAATTATTATATCAGCTGTCATGCCACCCAGGATTGATGTTACACTCATCCATAATTTGATTTTATTAAATTCTTCTCGTAAATTTTTCAATAATTTGAGTCCAACACCTATTTTCAATATTTTCTTCTAACGACGTTGAAATAATTATACCGTTTGTTCTGCCTTTCAACAACACAAAACAAAAACTATCAGCATCTTATCTGTTAACTAATGCAGATTACATACCGTGTCGCAACACGAGTGGACTTTTGTGGTGGGCCATCCTTTCCAGAATTGCAGAAAAGCGAAGTTGACAGAGTTAACACATAGGCAGGGATCCGAGGCGACGGAACACAACGTAATCTGAATAACCGCAAAAAATTAGATTACCCTTGCATTGGGCATCAAATTGGTCCATTAATCGGAAATATGTTCGTAGGTGCATGAAGTGCAGCATTTTGTATCGGGAGTTCCACGCCAAAATACCATGCAAGTGCAATAATTGTTCCCGCTACCGCGAGTATCAGAGCAAATATAAGAAGACATGTCAATGCATCTTTCATTTCAAGACCTCTGATGAAGAATGTTAATGCTTTATCATAAAAAGGCTCTGTTTAAAATATCTAAAATTGTGGACATTGTATAGCAACACAAGTGGATTTAATGGAATGGGCCATCCTCAGCATCACTATCTTGACAGGGACATCCTGAAACATTCCGGCTGTTACACGAGGCTCTGTCAGTACCACATCTGTTGTTTGTTTTTATGGTGTAGTGCTGGATGAGCACCGGGGCCCCGGTGCGCTGGTTACGAAAACACTGCGGAGATTGAATAGA
>JBAXMF010000439.1:0-2619 GCA_037134435.1 Methanomicrobiales archaeon
CTGGCGGTTCAGGAAGCGAATATCCAATTCTGCCTGCAAAGCTGACACCATTACACTTTCCAGTTCATGGTTGTCCGGGAAATATTCAGTAAAATACGTATGAACCCCCGTTACATGGAGTTCTTTACAGATATCTACAAGAGTTGTCTGCATACATTATCCCTCCATCAAACGATCGTAGACCTGCAGATCTTGTTCGTTGACTTGGAAATTGGAAGGAAAGTCTAGAGGTTCAACCAGCTGATACGGTTGTTGACAAATGAAAAACCGCAAGGTATCCACTGTTACCGGCATATCACTCTCCATCAGTAGATCAACAGCATAACACAATGCTTGCTCTGAAGTTGCCTTAATCAGGTCCAGAATGGGTAGAAATTCTTTCGGGTTATCTTTGTAATATCTGTCGAACAGTTCCTGGAGCTGAGCCTCCATGTGTTTCAACACTTTGGCATTACGGATGGCTCCAGGTTTTTTATGGAAGGTTTTTACAAAATGCGAGATTTGCAATGAATACTGCCTCTTTCCTGATAATCGGGGATGTGTGGCAATTACGGTGTCACCATCGAGCAACTCGATCTTGTCGATTTGTACCTTCAAAGTGATGTCCCGTCCCCGATAGGTATCGGGGACTGAGTACCTGTTTGTATCACAGGCTGCAAACGAATACCGGGATATACGACACCGTTTCAGTTCATAGTTGGAGTACTCAAGGACCGGCAATTGTCTCATGTATTCGCATTCTCGTTTCAATCCCTCATTGGGAACCAGATCCCGCCGATATACAGGTTGGTTATTTATTGTTGTAAGGCGGGTGCGTAACCAGTCATTTGCCTCATATAAGGTCTCAAATGTGGTATTTTCACTGAAAACTGCTTTTCGAATATAGCCAATACTTTCTTCGTCTGTCCCTTTCTCCTGTGGAGAGCGCGGATTACAGACGCAGGGTGTAACTCCATATAGCATTGAAAATTCCATGAATCGTTCGTTAATCTTCTTCTGCTTCGAATCATAAACCGTCGCCATCCGATCATAGAAAAATTCATTGGGTACCGCATCGATCTCTTTGAAAAATTCAATGTGTGCATGAATTGCATCCTGCTGTGTCTCGCGTTGATACAATCTGCAAAATCTGTAAAGGGAATAGGGCAATACGATAGAGGCAAGAGAATAATCTTTACATATACCTCCAATTGTCAGATTGACTGCGCCCCAGTCAAATTCTGCACGGGCTCCCTCTTTTGGTTCCTGTAGGATGAAGACCTCACGAGGACTATGTTGGCTTTTCCATCGGGATATTTCGTCTTTAACACTGGTGTACCCAATCTTGTGGCCTGCGTTCAACAGAAGGTCTAAAATACTCTTGGCGGTTAATCGTTGTTTCTTTGGCTTTTCCAGATTTGACTCAAGATACGTATGGATCAGTTTGCATATCTCCTGAGTCAGAACACGTGCGGGTTGTTTGACCTTGCGATTCTTTGGATTGATATTCTCGGCCCGCCCTTCCCGAACATCGTTTACCCGGTTGATATGGCGCTTTACGGTATTTTTTGAAATACCCAGGTCCCGGGCCACTCGTTTATGCGACTTGTGTAAGTCATACAGTTCTGTTATCCGTTTTATTTCTGCCATTGTTTTCACCTCGGGTCCCACTCCTCTAGGAACTAATAGTTGGGACCTATCTGAAATGGGGGGGGTCAAAATCGGATCGGCGTTTCTTTATATAGTGGGGTCAGAAAGGAATCGGCGAATACACGATGTTACTGAGAAATGTATGGATTGCACTACAATGGGAGATGTTTGCCAAGATCCAACGCGGTCCGAAGGTAGTACTAGCGGATGTGTTCAAGTTTAAGCCCTGAACAGCGCGATCTGATCACTACAAAAAACGCATTCACAAAATAATCTTCTAATAACCATCAGTTTGTCAAATCGAGACTGAACCAAGGACGCAAGATTTATCTGGTGTAGTAATCAAATGGTAACTACTATGAGCTGGATAAAACGAGTCAAACGTGGCAATCTGGTTTACCTTTATGAATGTACCAGTGCAAGGGAAAACGGGAAAGTAAAAAGTAAACTCATCAGATATCTCGGAGTTGAAAGTGATGTGTTCAAGGTTCCAAAACCAAAGACTCAGCGTTTTCACCCCGAGCAAATTTATCCAATCCGATCATTTCGTGCGGGAGATGTTGCCCTTCTCTGGCACATTGCAGGACTATCCAATATGGTCAACATCATCGATCGAATTTGTATCGGTCAGGAGAATGTTGAGGGACCGTCTCCCGGAAAATTTCTTGCAATCTGGGCAATAAACCGTGCATTAGACCCTCAAAGCGCTACCCAGATTGAATCCTGGGTTCCATCGACAATACTTCCGAAATTAGCCGGAATCAAACCCGAGAAGTTCACCAAAGACAGATTTTTATCTGCTCTGGATGCTGTCTGCGTCTCCTCAAAGACAACAGGCAGAGTTCAGAGTCTTATCCCCCAAATCGAGGAGGCTCTCTACCAAAAATGGCGATTAGATAATCCGATTAATACCGACCCAAACGCACAATATGCGTTTGATCTGACTCCAATAATTTCCTTCAGCCAAACCTGTCCTCTCTCTGAAGCAGG
>JBAXMF010000440.1:0-2619 GCA_037134435.1 Methanomicrobiales archaeon
GAAATATGGTGTATTCATCACCAGCGGTATCGAACGGCATTGTCTATTTTGGGAGTTGGGATAACAACCTTTATGCAATCGATGCGGTGACGGGCAAAGAGAGGTGGCGGTTAAAGATTGGGAATCATCTGTGGCGAGCCAAGGCAACAAATATAGGGGATTCATCGCCAGCATTATCGGATGGTGTCGTCTATGTCGGGAGCAATGATAAAAACCTGTATGCAATCGATGCGATGACGGGCAAAGTGAAATGGCGATTCAAGATAGGATACATAGTATATTCATCACCGGCGGTATCGAACAATGTCGTCTATATCGGGAGCGATTATAACGATCTATTTGCAATCGATGCAATAGCGGGGACAGAAAAGTGGCGATTCAAGATGGGTGGTTGGGTTTCTTCATCGCCAGCGGTATCGAATGGTGTCGTCTATGTCGGGAGCAATGATAATAACCTATATGCAATCGATGCAATAGCGGGGACAGAAAAGTGGCGATTCGCTACTAGAAATGGGGTGCATTCATCACCAGCGGTATCGAACGATATCGTCTATTTTGGCAGTGAGGACAAGAACCTGTATGCAATTGATGCAGTGACGGGGACAGAAAAGTGGCGATTCACGACTGGAAATGGGGTGCATTCATCACCGGCGGTATCGAACGGTGTCGTCTATATCGGGAGCAATGATAACAACCTGTATGCAATCGATGCTGTGACAGGGATGAAAAAATGGCAATTCAAGATGGGTGGTTGGGTTTCATCATCACCGGCGGTATCGAATGGTGTCGTCTATGTCGGGAGCAATGATAACAGCCTGTATGCAATCGGAACAAATTTAGCAGTAATTCAGCAGTTACACACTAATACATTAACTGAGCTTAAGGAAAAAGGAAGAAAACTGTTGGGAGAGTCCAATAAATTCGGGCAGGTTCCCGAACACGTGGAATCAAAGCTCGATGCACATGACATCCCTACAATCGAAAGTGCAATAAAAGAACTTGAAGCATTCAGGACTACATTAAAGCCGAACCTTTCGCTTTCGCTCGATCAACCCCAACTCATTGTAGATGATTGGGATAGAATGATAATTCAAATAATGAATCGTGGGAATGCTCATATACACGATATGCGGTTAACCTTATCTGATGAATTCGACACAAAATGGATAAAAACAATAACGCTTGATGCGACAACAACGACCTCGCTGGACATAGCAATTCGACCGAAAATAAAAGGGAAAATCCCGCTCGAAGTTACGGCGATGTATCGTGATTCAAATGACAAGGAATATTGTGAAACGCACGGATTTTGGATCGATGTCATTGAAAGGGGTACATCTACAATAGTACCTACGGAACCTCCCTCATCCTCTATCAGCCAGGTTAATCCCAGACCCTATTCACCAAACCAACTCCCAGCAGAGCTATCAGATAGGTATACCGAATCAGAATTTATTGGCAAGGGTGGGTTCGCTCGGGTCTTCAAGGCAAAAAGAAAGGATGGGAAATATGTTGCCGTGAAAATTCCTATCACCATGGATACAACTACCGGGAAATCATTTATTGCAGAAATGCAGAACTGGACAAACCTAAAACACCCAAACATCGTAAAGCTCTACGATTTTAATATCATGCCAATGCCGTACTTTGAGGAAGAACTCTGCGATGGTGCACTGGCAGATCGGAACAAGCCGATCGGTAATGATGAAGTGGTATGGATCATATTCAACATTTGTGAAGGTCTCAAATTCGCCCATGCTCATAAGATCATCCACCGGGACTTAAAACCCCAGAATATTCTCCTGAAAAACAGCATACCGAAGATATCAGACTGGGGTCTTTCGCGTATCCTCTCTGAATCGGTCTCCACCACTAATACCTCGTTCACCTGGTACTACGCAGCACCTGAACAAATCAATAACAAGGTAAAAAACGAACGGACCGACATCTGGCAGCTCGGTGTGATTCTTTATGAACTTATTACAGGCGTATTGCCGTTCAAAGGCGATAGTCTGATGGAAATAGGGATGAATATCGCTACAAAAGATCCCGTGCCCCCGGGGGAGATAAATCCTGTTGCAAAAGCATTCGATGTTCTTGTCATGAAATGTCTCCAGAAAGACCCTTCAAAACGGTTCCAATCTGTCCTTGAACTTCAAAAAGATCTTGCGATGTACCTTCGGAAAAATTACGCCGAACTATTGAAAACAAGTGTTAGCATCCATGATTCCAAGAAGTCTGCAGATTATTGCGGTGAACTCGTCATGATCAATATGCAAATCGGGGATATCGCAACGGCCTACAAGTATCTCCTTGACTTCATTCATTATTCTAAAGGTGATGTGAGGGTTGAAGCACAAGAATTATCTGAACAACTCAAAATGAGAATGGAAATGGGAGTGACAGAAATTCCACCTGAACTCATTCAAAAAGCTGATCTAATTGTACATCAAGTTAAAACAGGATTCAGGAATAGGGAATAAAAATTAATTTGGTTTGATATATGAATAGTATTGGCAAGAACCTTAAGACGATTCCAGATTTGCGTGGGCTGTTGTTTGGCAGTGGAACTCACGACCGGGAAAGGGGCCAGGTCCATCTCTGCCTGGTATCCACTAT
>JBAXMF010000441.1:0-2617 GCA_037134435.1 Methanomicrobiales archaeon
CGTGTGCAATAAATCTATTTCGATTTGGTTGCCATGGGTTGTGTCTTTTTTATCATATTATCCTTTCTTAAAACCATGGAAGCCCCATGGTGGAACACAGGGTGATTCTTGAATTATCCGTTTTCAAGCGTTCAATTTTTTTAAAAAAAGAGGATCATTTCCCAACTTTGACACCATCCTTAAAGGTCCATTGGTCCATGACAGAACCATCTACATAATACGCAGTATGAGAACCATCAAGAACACGTGCCGGGTACTTAAAACCGGCGTAGGTCTTTTCAGTGATGTAATAATGATCTTCAACTATAATCCCTTTATTGTAGAGATTTTTGTTTATGCACTTATCATCAGGATACCCGCAACGAATGTCGGCCAGGATCATTCCTGCTTCATTAACCTGCGAATGAACCTGGCCCGGGTGGAGACAGTAGGGATCATCAAGGGAGTAAGCCCCGTTGAAAGTAGAATCTCGCTCACATGCCGGATCATTGGTGATCGCATAACTTCTCGAGGTGATATGCTGTCCTGAAGGTGCTGCAGTTGTTGCAGTTGTTGCAGTTGTTGCAGTTGTGGCTTTTGCCTTCGGCTTGTAATTGATATCAATCCAGTCAAAGCCGAGCCATACATCATTCCCATTTACCTCCCCATAACCCTCCACGCCGATGATGTTACTTCCCTCCTTGATGGTCATCGGGAATGTAACACGTTTGCCATCCGGATAGTTTGATATACTCCCAGATGAAGGAGCCAACGATACAATTTGTATGGTCTTTCCTTTAACATCAACACGTTTGAGTTCAGAATTCTTACCCGCATCTATCAGGATTTCATCATTTGTCCCATCATCGTTGGTAATTGAAATTTTGATCTTATAAGATGGGAACTGATTATTACCAATCGTGCCGTCCTGAATTTTCGCATACTCTGCTGCGAGTGTCGGCCATGAGAAGAAAGCTGACTTGGCGACATAATCGATTTCGTTATAGATCGTCACACCATTTTGACTGATATCCTGCGAATTCGCACCTGATGTGTAGGGACTTAGGGTGTTCCCGTTGAGTGTAATCGTGCGCTGATCCCCGGGAAAGTTCGGATCGGCAATCGAAAGGTTGTTATCGGAAACTCCGTAGCAGACAATTGCATGACCCCCGCCAGGACCGAATATAGTTACAAACTGAGGCTCTTTTGTAATCAGCATGGAATATTTGAATTCCCTGAATGTAGTTAAGCCGCTGACATTAGAGATTATGGAACCGGGATTGTCCCAGTACTTCTGTTGATTCGTGATTTTATGAATAACCGATGCAAACCGGACCCCGAGTGTGTTATCCATAGGAAACAGCGGAGTCTTTTCGCGCCCGTTGTTATCATACCTGCCATTCAGGGGAGGCGCGCCGTTTTTCTGGCGCTGCTCCGTATAGTACCATATCATGGTGGCACTATCACCGGCACAGTATCCGTCCGGTGCAATATATGAGCCGGGATTGTTGAACTCCCATGTGTCCACACCCGGTTTGAATCCTGAGTCCACTTTCTTGATCCCATCCAGATAAGACATAGTAATCAATGAAACGAGGATATTTGAGAAGTGCCGGGTAGCAATGGTGATCGATTTGCTGTCCTGGCTTGAGGTGGGCACTCCTTCGAGTTTTTTGCTGACATCATCGTAATAGAACGCCATAGCGAACTGGCCATCCGGAATTTGTACGGGAATCGTCACAAAGACCGGCTCATCCGCATAACCCTTGCCCGCATCAATCTCGATCATCGGGGTTGCCGGATTGAAATTGCTCCCGAATGTATTGCCGGTGATCGGCGCGGAGCTGATGGTGACCTGTTGCCCGGAGGGATATGCCCCAACTGGCGCGGTAAACTTCAGCCCGTCAATTGCCGAACCGGGCTGGTTGACCGTGATCGTACCGCCGGCTGCGGATATGGATCCCTGCGCAGCGGGTGTCATCGCACCGGTGCTTATGGTTCCGTGGATTGGCTCACTGGCTTTTGTTGCGGGTGCCGTTACTCCAGTAGTCGGACTGCCCGGTTGCATCATTAGAAAAACCGCTGCAATGATGACTATTGCAATTATCGCACCTATGATGATGAATTTTTTTGTGGCGCCAGGTTTCTTTGGGCTGACTTGGCCCTGCGCCACTGGGACGTGATGAGGGGGCGCGGGAGTACCCACCGAAGGTGCAGGGATCGGGTCCGGTTGCAGTTGTTTTTTCTTCAGTGGTTTTCCGCAGTTCTTACAGAACTGGTTGGTATCGGGATTTTCTGTTCCACATTCTCCACAAAACAAAGGTTTCTTTGGGATGGCTGGGCCTTGTGCCGGAACGGATCCCGGTTGCAGTTGTTTTTTCTTCAGTGGTTTTCCGCAGTTCTTACAGAATTGGTTGGTATCGGGATTTTCCGTTCCACATTCTCCACAAAACATGAACTTGCTCCAGATGGCAATATTAGTATAACCAAATAAGAATATTGTGTTTCTTTCTCAAAGGTCGGTTATATTATTTGTATGAACGCACGCACGCTTGGGAAATTATTACTCTGCTATTTTTTTACCGTCTTGTGACAATGATCATAGCCATCCCCAGTGCGGCGAGACACAACCCACTCT
>JBAXMF010000442.1:0-2616 GCA_037134435.1 Methanomicrobiales archaeon
TAAATCATGAAGATCGCATTGACTATTCTTATCGTTATCATTCTTGCAGTGCTTGCATGCGGGTGCACGGCCATTACCCCGCCCACAACCCAGTCAGCGACGTTACCACAGGTATCCCACAATACCGCTATACCCAATATCACCGGCACCTGGACCGGCCCCATGCAGGGATACGAACAAAATACAGGCTTTTCGGACTATCATAACCAGACGATGACGATGATCGTAACCGGGCAACAGGGCCGGATCTTCTCAGGGCATTATGTATGGGCATCGAACGGCACTGTGGAAACTGAAGGTTTCGCCGGCGTCATCGGAGCTGACGGCAGGACATTGTCTACGGCAGAACAAGATGATGGGTATTCTTCCGGGATGATGCTGCCGGGTAATGAAATCGAACTTACCTGGCACCATGGCGGTGCGCAGTACAGTGTTGCAATAGACACCCTGACCAGGGTATAAGATCGGAACGTGCCCATTCAATCAAATATCGGGGATCCCCGTGAACCAACAGAAATGACGCCAGCTTGGGGCCTTAAAGTGTTATTATTTCCCCAAAAACACTTATTTTGTTCAATGTGGCTTGAATATAGGTATAAATTATTTATTTTATATTACCAATTGCATCCAATTTTATGTGAAAACTATGTGCGGTAACAATAACCATACATCGTCCCGGGGGTGGTTGGTGTGATCAATAACTCTGCCGGAAATCACGTTCTAAAGTCTTATGGAGAGGAAGTCACGCTGCCATAGCGACTTGAAGAGCGTACGGCCGAA
The DNA here is from genome assembly GCA_037134435.1 of Methanomicrobiales archaeon. Lineage (GTDB taxonomy): Archaea > Halobacteriota > Methanomicrobia > Methanomicrobiales > Methanospirillaceae > CAIKOD01. Next base: position 781 of record JBAXMF010000442.1, read on the forward strand.
GTCCTCGACGTCGGCCGTGCTCCGCAGTACCAGAGGAATCGATCGTTCCGCCACGGTCAGGATCTCACGGATCGTGCGGTGGCCGTCCACGTTTTTCACGATTACGGCCTGGACAGGATCGAGGCTCATGTCCCAGTCCGGCCGATAGACCATATCAGCGTTGAGGCCGCATCGGTACCTGAACGCGGGCACGGCGTCGAGGATCACCGGCGACGTAAAGTCAATCCGGTATGTTTTGTGCGGGCGGCCGGCACGGCATGCCAAAAAGAAGTGGCAGGCGTTGCGGGAATTGATCCGCTCCATCACCGCCCACTGCCGGTTTTGGGGCAATGCAGCGATGGCTGCGAAGAACCCGCCGTTTGGCGTCACGGGCGGGTAGTAGGGGGACTTTAAGAACCAGTCCTGGAAGACCAGCCCGGCGGAGGCGACGAGTTCGAGGCAGTCATCGACCGCATAGCTGCGGTCGCGGCCATGCAGGAACGTATCCACGAGCCCCGCGCCGGATGAGAGGTCCGGGGCTATCGAAAGGTAACTCCGGAGCGGGTGTTCATCCGGCAGCGAGGCGATCGCCTCCCTGACAACAGCGAGCGAGGCCTCGTCCTGCGCAAGCCCCATGTCGCGGAACACCGACTGCAGCATCTCCACGCCGATCCGCCCGTACCGGGCGTAGATCATGATCGCGGCCACGCCGTCGGGTCGCAGGCAGCCGGCAAGAGCCTGCATCCCCTGACCGGGATCGGCCATGTGGTGGAGGACGCCGGTGGAGACGACAAGGTCGAAGTCGCGGCCAAGAGTTCCCACGTTTTCGATAGTGAGCAGGTGCAGTTCCAGGTTCCGCAGCCGGTATTTGTCCTTGAGGTGACGGTGATGGTCGAGCGACGGTTGGCTGACGTCGATCGCCACAATGTTCGCGCCCGGGTTCGTGAAGGCGAACACCGCCGCCTGGCTGGTGCCACAGCCGGCAACGAGGATGTCCATGTCGGGCTTGTAGTCCCGGTCGGGCCAGAACAGCCGGTGGGCGTGGGCGGGGTCGAACCACTGCCAGTTGTTTTCCAGCCACGCCGGCAGGTCAGTTATCGGATCGGGATACACCCACTTCCGGTACTGGTCGGAGACGACATCGGCGAGAGGATCGGGGGTCATGTCCGGAAGCCTCCTTTCGAATCCAGAAGAAACACTGGCCGCGCCGGCTGTTCACCGTTACCATACCCGGCCGACGCAACAATGGCAGCGGACATGGCAGGACCGATGGGGAACAGGACTGGTTTTTTCATTGCAGCGGGGTGTTGTGCGGGGGTCATGCGTATCACTCGTTTATGATAAACCAATGATTGCCAGTTATCGATATCAACGCTTCGGTAGAACGAAATCAAAAAATGCTCTATCCTGCCGCATCCTTCCTAACGGAGTCTGCGACCGGCATTACCGGAAACTCAAAATGAGGCCGGGCTTTTGCCTTTGGGGTCTGGGCGAACGGGAAGAGGATGGGAAAAAGAACGATCCGGCAGGCAGCCTTGAAGCAGGTCATGGAACCGGTGCCTGCAGATTTTTTTTAAAATTTTCCCGCAGGATGCGATGCATGGAACCAAAACTCCTCTTTCTCATTGCCGGGGCGATGATCTCCAGTGAACCCTGCCGGGAATTGCCCTCAGCAGGGGTTACAACATCCCGGGAGGGGGAGTTCTGATGAGTCCCATTCCTCCCCCTGTTGGATCCCGCAGGGTTCATATTCCCCCGTTATCTTCGATGCTTTGAACGCTCCCTGTGATAGTACAATTTTTTGGCTCTCCGACATTTCATATGGGTAAGTGTAGATCAAGTGATCCATGTCTCAGA
>JBAXMF010000443.1:0-2614 GCA_037134435.1 Methanomicrobiales archaeon
ATCGGCATTTTGTCCACCGGAAACGAGATTGTCCCGGTGACAGAAGTCCCCACCGGGAGCAGGGTCCGGGATGTCAACAGTTATCTCTGCAGTTCTTACGTGAAAGGACTTGGGTGCGAACCCATACTTTGCGGGATTGTACCGGATGAACGGGTAGCATTCCAGGCAGCGCTTGATGCTGCTCTTGCACGATGTGACGCAGTCCTGATATCGGGCGGCAGTTCAAAAGATGAACGGGATATGACGGCATCAGTAATACAGGAACGTGGGGAAGTCCTCGTCCATGGGATTGCGATTGCTCCCGGAAAGCCGACTATTATCGGGCAGGCTGGCGGAATCCCGGTAATCGGCCTTCCGGGGCACCCCGCTTCGGCCTTCATCGTCCTCAAAGTAGTGGTCCGGCACCTCCTGAAGAAGATGACTGGAGACCTGTCGCCTGGTCCTGCATTGGTGAAATCCGTAGCCCTTGAAAATATTCCCTCAATGAAAGGACGCGAGGAATATGTCCGTGTCCTGGTGACGGACCACGGGGTGACCCCCCTGTTTGGCAAGTCCGGCCTTCTTAATACCCTTGTCAGGAGTAATGGACTGGTGAGGGTTCCCGCAGGCAGCGAAGGGGTAGAAGAAGGAGATGCGGTAGAGGTAATCCAATGGTAACACGCTACCTGAAACTTATTACGCTCGAAGAAGCCAGAATGCTGATACGGACGTCTTTTCCCCATACTATATCGCATACCCGTATTCCTATCGAGGAGTCAGTCGGTAGGATAACGGCAAAACCAATATTTGCGAAGTATTCAGTCCCGGCGGTACACCTTTCGGCGATGGATGGGATTGCCGTCCGGAGTATCGATACTCACACCGCCGGTGAACAGCACCCTGTAGTCCTCGGAGATGTAAAACGGGTGAATACCGGGAACGTTGTTCCGGCACCGTACGATGCCGTAATCATGATAGAGGATGTAACGATTGATGGTGACCGGTATACCATCCGTAAAGCCGCAGCACGATGGCAGCACGTTCGGTCTGCCGGCGAAGATATTGCAGAATCAGAAATGGCCCTCCCCTCGATGCACCGGGTCAGGCCCCATGAAATCGGGGCGCTTGCCGCATACGGGGTGACCGATATCGATGTGGTATCCCTGCGGGTCGGACTCATTCCAACAGGGAGCGAGCTGGTCTTCCACGGTGCACACCCGGCCCCGGGCCAGGTCGTGGAAAGTAACACAGTGATGGCCGCTGCCTGGCTTGAGACCCTCGGCGTCACCTGCACCCGCTACCCGATTACACCTGATGACCCGGACAAGATACGGCAGATGATTGAACGCGGGGCAGAAGAGAATGACCTGGTAATTGTTTCTGCCGGTTCATCCGCCGGGACACGCGATTTTACCGCGGAGACCATCAGGGAGCTGGGTTTCCTCCTTGCCCATGGCGTGGCCATGAAACCCGGTAAGCCCGTAATTATTGGAAAAGTGGAAGGTACCCCGGTGATCGGCATGCCCGGTTACCCCCTGGCAGCCCTCACGGTCATCCGTGAGATCGTCATTCCGCTACTTGCTAACTACGGGATTACGGCACCGGCAAAAGAAACGTTGAATGCCCGGCTGACCACGAGCCTTCATTCAGAGGTAGGTACCGACGAGTTTGTGCTGTTATCGGTCGGGAAAATCGGGGGGCAGTACGTGGCCACCCCCCAGTCACGCGGGGCAGGTGTGCAGATGAGTGCGGTACGAGCGAACGCGTACCTGCGGATACCCCGGAACCTTGAGGGGTACGAAGCAGGGGCCGCAGTACCAGTAACCCTGATGGTAACCCGGTTACAGGCAGATTCAGCGCTCCTTATCACCGGAAGCCATGATCCATCGATCGATTATCTCGCCGATATGCTGCAGAAACGAGGGGTAGAAGTCCATTCCACGCATGCCGGCAGCATGGGTGGATTGATGGCACTATTGAAAGGTGACTGCCATGCCGCCCCGATGCACCTCCTCTGTGACTCTGGCGAGTATAACACGTGTTACCTTCAAAAATATCTCCCCGGGGAGGACCTCGTCATCCTGACTGTTGCCGGCAGGGTGCAGGGGATCGTCTCAAAGGACGGTATTGGGATTGATGAACTGAAAGGCCGTCAGTTCATCAACCGCCAGAAGGGGTCTGGCACACGTATCCTTCTGGACTATGAACTGAAAAAACGCGGGATAGACCCCTCTTCGATCCCTGGGTATGACCGGGAAGTGACCACGCATATTGCAGTCGGGCTTGCAGTAAAAACGGGCGAGGCGGATGCAGGAATGTGCGTTTATAGTGCAGCAAAATCGCTGGGTTTAAAATTCATGCCGGTTGGAAACGAACGGTATGAAATCGTTACGCGGAAGGAGCACCTTTCAGACCCACGCGTATCCGCCCTCTTTGAGACGGTCTCCTCGTCGGAATTCATCTCGACTCTTGACCGTTCCGGGGGATATGATACGTCAGAGACGGGTCACCAGCGCCAACTGCCCTGAAAACGGCATCGTCCGGGGTGGCGCAGGCGACTACCCCCGGAATCTCCCATGTTTGGTACCCGAATACAGGTTTTCCCATTTTTAATGCGGCGGCAATCTCAGAAAGA
>JBAXMF010000444.1:0-2598 GCA_037134435.1 Methanomicrobiales archaeon
AGGTTGAGGGTGGTCCGTATGGCGTTGATCCCCCGTGGGTCCTTCAATTCCTCCAACGCCTGGACAGCACGGAGCCGGACACCACTGTCGCTGTCCTCCAACGCTCCTATCAAGGGCCCAATTACCGCATCGCCGCCTTGTTTTGCAAGGGCACCTACCGCTCTCATCCTCACACTCCGGTCTTCGTCCTTCAACGCATCCGCCAGGGGACCAACCATCCGTTCGTCGCCGATACGCCCCAGGGACTTGACGGCCTCCCTCCTGACAAACCGGTTCTCGTCCGATAATGCTACCGTAATATCTGGGATTGCCTTCTTATCGCCAATGATCCGCAGTGAAACAAGGACACCCATCCGGACATGCCAGTCCGGGTCTTTCAATGCACTGATTAACGGGCCCAGTGCCTTCTCCTTCATATCAGCCAGCCCTTCTGCCGCGCCTTCCCGACCTGCACGGTCATCATCCTTGAGGGCCTGTATCAACGCAGGGATAGCGCGTTCATCGCCGAGGCGACCAAGGGACTTCGCTGCTTCGCGCCGGACAAAATGGTTCTGGTCCCCCAGTGCAGAAATGAGGGGTGTTACTGCCCGCGGGTCCTTTAGTTCCCCGAGGGCCCGTGCGGCCTCTTCACGGGTGTCGTCATCAGGTCCCTGCAGTGCGTGGACGACATCGTTAAAATCACCCGTAAACTTAATTTTCACTTTCTCTTTTACCCCATTCACATCGTCTGTTTCAGCGCCCATCATACCGGAACGTTCGAAAAAATCACGCAACGCCGCATCAACCATCTCCCGGTCTTTTGCATACAGGGCGACCGCAACAAAGATCATGATATCGAGACCGGCATTGAAGAGGGAAATTACCGGATCAATGATGACGCCTGCCAGGTACACTGCCCCAGTAAGGATGATAATCGCAATGATGATGAGGACGGTAATCTGCAGGCCCCTTTTCGGGTACCAGAGGGCCACAAGAATAACCGGGATGATATACAGGTGCGGTAACAGCGTGTACAGCTGGGATGTGAGCAGTTGGTCCCGGAACAGGATGGTAAAGACAGTGACAAAAAGACCAAAAATCGCAAAAGCGCTAATTACCATTATTCTTAAGGATTCCCCGTTTTGGACGTCGTGAATTTGTTTATCCAGCATTTTCATTTCAACCATCCACCATCCGGAGATTTAACAGCAGGTACCTACATGGTTCTTTGGAACAAATTAAACCGATTGATGCAGTCCGGAAGACCACCCACCTGTTTGATAATATGAAACAAAAAGATCGTCCTCATGCCAGGGAATAATTTTTGGTTTATTACCAGTTGAGTACCGGATGCTTTGCAGGAACCAGGAATTGGGAAAAACCCAAATTAAGTAACTTTTCAGGTCCCAAAGACAAATTCGGTCGCAACGCTTTCAATTTCCCCAGCCCGTGTCTCAGCATCGCGGAGGTGTTCAGGAGGCTGCCATGAGTACCAGTCCTGCATCCTCATCATCATCAGCCACCGGTTCGTAATCTCCTGGCCGAATTCATACATCCGGTAATAGTAGTTTTCATCAAGGGTCCCCGAGAAATCAAACATCATCACCATCCGGACGATGTTCGTCATTGCGTCCCCGACGATTTTCGTATGGTACCAGTGGGACTGGCTCCAGCGGTGGGACATCATCTCCTTGACGTCAAGGTTCTTGAATTTCTGGAGCTCAGGGATATTAATCATCGGGTTTAATTTCAACTCGGCCGTGATATCTGCAAGGTACATATCCCTCGCATAATACATCGCATTGTTCAGGACAAAGTACCGGCGCGGCAGCATCTCCTTAAACGAAACAAGTTCATGCATGTCTTTCATGCTCTCTTTTACCAGGTAGTAAGTCTGGGCATTCTGCAATACCTCGCACCGTTTCGCGATATATACGTTGGATAAAATCTCCCAGGGGACATCAGATATTGATTCGTGGACCAACATATAGAGATAATACATCAGCTTCTTCTTCTGCGAGACCGGGAGGTTCCTTGTTTTTTCATCCTTTAAGGTATCAAGATAGATCTGGTTCATACCAAGACCTGCCATAACCGGATCATACGAGAGGACACGGTAACTCCCCCGGCGGTGGGCTATCCCCCTCATTAACAGGCGGATACTGTTCTGGGCAATGACAAAATCCTTTAAAAGGCCAAGCTGGGAGCTCGAAAAAACGATTACATTGGTACTCGTCCCATACGAATACGTATCAAGCAGGATCCCGTGCGCGGGGGCATCGGTTTGCCGGTGAATGAGGATCTCACACCCGAGGAGCCCCTCGATATGACGTACCAGTTTGTCAAGTGCAGGCGAACTATTGTGTGAAGCGGTCATTTCCTCCCACTATTTTATCCATCCAGAATCCCCAGGTAACCGGCGTACGTGACCACGTGTCTATACAGAGTTACCGATATTCGATCAGCTATTCATTCCCGGTTGAGCGTGTGATATCATCGGTTAATACAATTTCTTATTTATCAATACCAGGTGATGACGAGAACTACCCCCGGGATGATTATTCCGTTTTTTATCCTTGACTTTTAAATTACTACCAGTGGATTTTACGGGTATACACC
>JBAXMF010000445.1:0-2588 GCA_037134435.1 Methanomicrobiales archaeon
CCTAATTTTTTAAACTGGCCACTCATCACGTCCTTGTTTTTTTCGGCAAAATCGCGACAATGATCAATAAACTTCTCGATCCCGAAGGTTTCGATATCTTTCTTCGAGGAAAATCCTAACTGCTGCTCTACCCTGACCTCGATCGGGAGCCCGTGCATATCATACCCTGCCCTGGCAATCACGTGTCTACCACACATCCGGTGATAGCGGAGCATGCTGTCTTTTAAGATCTTATTCCACGCAGTGCCAAGATGGATTTGACCGGTGGTATACGGTGGGCCATCGACAAAGAAAAACGGCGGGTCACCTGAATGGAGCGACTGCACTTTCAAGAAGGTATCTTCATCACGCCAGAGCTGCTGGACAGACTCCTCGATCTCGTGGGCATTATAACTGCTGGTTACTTCCTTCAACCTTCATCCCTCAAACAATCTCCTCGTTTGGCGGTGAAGCGAGGAGAATATTCTGTACTATTCACCCTTCAAGCACAAAGTAGTTTTTCAATGACGAGGGGGTAAAACCGGAATAGTTACCTGTCTAACCCACAGGTATTCAGAACGAAAAGGAATAGGATCAAGGGATGTTTATGCGATACGGGAATGAAAAATCCGTTGAAACTGGTATGGGCGGGGTGTAATCTGGGGGATTAGGCGCCCGGATGATGGATACGGTCTGAGCCTGCACCGTCCAGGGATAGATCCGTTAGGTTCTTTATGGATCCTTTCGGATGCTCATAGAGGACTCATGCGAACTGCACCCTTCCAGCGATGAAAAGTTTGGGGGGTTGTAGGACCGCAACGAAAACTCAAGGATTGGTCGATCATGGATACATACCCTGTTCTTATCGGTGGAATAAAAAGAGAGACAAAAGAAGTAGCCGATGTACGGTTCCCCTTTACCGGAGAAGTATATGCCCGGGTGTGCCAGGCAGGCGCTGCTGATATTGAAGATGCCATAGCTGCTGCGGTTACGGGTTTCGAAACAATGAGGAAGCTCTCATCGTTCGAACGTTCAAAAATTCTTGACCGGCTCGCAGATCAGATAGGACAGCGGGCTGATGAACTCGTCCATGCGATGGTGATGGAAGGAGGTAAGACCAAAAAATTTGCTACAGCCGAAGTCGCCCGCGCTGAAATGACGGTCCGGATCTCTGCAGAGGAGGCCCGGAGGATATACGGTGAAATTCTCCCCCTTGACTGGAGCAGTGACACGAAACACCGCACGGGTTACCTTATGCGGTTCCCGGTTGGACCGGTGCTCGGGATCATCCCGTTTAATTTCCCCTTAAATCTTGCCTGTCACAAACTCGCACCGGCTATTGCAGCAGGCAATTCCATCATCCTGAAGCCCGCATCAGCTACCCCGGTCTCGAGTCTCCTGCTCGGTGAGATGGCCCTCGCTGCCGGGGCGCCTGCTGACGCGATCAATGTCGTGCCCTGCCCAGGGGTGCGTGCAGAAATCATGGTACGCGACCCGAGAGTCGCATTCCTTTCATTTACCGGAAGTTGTGCAGTCGGCTGGCACTTAAAAGAGATCGCCGGGCGGAAACGTGTCGGACTCGAACTGGGTGGGAATGCCGCGGTAATCGTCCACGAGGACGCAAACCTCGACGTTGCCGCTTCAAGAATTGCTACGGGGGGATTTATCAACGCCGGCCAGGTCTGCATCTCCGTGCAGCGGGTCCTTATCCACCGTCCTGTATACGTGCAGGCCGTGGCTAAAATTCTGGCTGCAGCCAGGTTATTGAAAACAGGGGACCCTAGGGATCCGACCACCGACGTAGGCCCGATGATTGACCGGGTAAAAGCCGTGGATGCCCATCAGAAAGTGCAGGAAGCGGTGAAACAGGGTGCCGTAGTCCTTCTCGGTGGCACATATGACGGGGGACTTTTTATGCCCACCATCCTGGAAAAAACAGCCCCTGATATGCGTGTAAACAGGGAAGAGGTATTTGCACCGGTAATTTCCGTTACCCCATACGATGAATTCGATGAGGCGGTACGGATCGCCAATGCCAGCGATTTCGGTCTCCAGGTAGGAATATTCACACAGAACATCAACCGGGTGATGCGGGCATTTGAAGAGATGGATGTCGGGGGCGTGATCATTAATGATATCCCATCGTTCCGCGTCGACCATATGCCCTATGGCGGGGTCAGGGGGTCCGGGACGGGGCGCGAAGGTCCGAAGTATGCAATTGAAGAGATGACCGAACTGCGGCTCCTGGTCATCAACAGGGACGGCGGCATTGGTTAGGGTGAAACAGGTTGCCGTGATTGGCGCGGGTGACTGCACTGAAGAGGAGTACCACGCAGCAGAAAGAGTTGGCGGACTCCTCGCGGAGAACCAGGTGGTCCTCTGCTGTGGCGGCCTTGGCGGGGTGATGGAGGCCGCAGCTAAAGGGGCCCACGCACGGGGTGGCACAACCGTGGGAATTATTCCCGGGATATCGGGTGAGAACTCCTATTGCAAAATTGTAATCAGGACTGGACTGGGACTTGCAAGGAACATCCTACTGGTTCAGTCCGCTGATGTGGTGATCGCAATCGGCGGCTCTTATGGTACTCTTTCTGAGTTTGCCGCCGCAT
>JBAXMF010000446.1:0-2583 GCA_037134435.1 Methanomicrobiales archaeon
TCTTCGTGTAATCCGTCGCACCGTTTATTGCCATCGTGTTCTCAGAATACACAATCGTTGAAACCTGCCCGCCATCACTGGCGAGTGGAGGTACCAGGCTTCCATTGCCCTGCTGGAGCCCAAGATCAGTCTGTGCCTGGAAATTACCTACGACAGTTGCTGAAGTCCTTACAGTAATAACAGAAGTTTCATTCCCCGCCGGTACAGGACGTGCAGCCATGGCTGAGCCAGAGACTGCAATGAGGACCACCATCGCTATGATGATCACACCTATCGATATGTTTGTCTTCATCTTCGCCACCTAGATCGATAAAGTTGTAAGCATCGAAATTAAGCTATTGAAGTATAAATAATTAATGTAACCCATTTTTTAAAAGTGATAACCAATGAGTTGTTTTAATTCAAATTCCCCCATGGTGGGTATGTTTCGGGGGACCGTGGTGATCACCAAAAATGCGTGTCGCCGGCCTGATGTCATTCATTATTGTAATTCATTGTGGAGGCGCCAGACAATAGCGAAGATGCCGGGCAAAAAATCGGGGGGCGCTCCCCGGCAAAACAATAGGAAACCAGGGGGGGAGTTATACGCGATGAACGTTCCGAGAAATTCAAAGACCTGGGGCTGCAATGTCCTTGTCATTCCAATTTTTTACATTTTTTTTGAGTTTTTCAGAATTTGCAACTACACCGTAAGGGAAATAATTACACGTTCCCATCCTGCAGGGAAACAACAAAAAAACAAAAACAACAAAAAAAATTCAGGCTTATAGAGTAACCGAAATGGTCTTACTGTACTGATAGATTATCCCTGAGGCCCTCGAAGATTCTGAATACCGGATTGACTGCCTCGCAGACTGGTTGGACCCGGACTGGCCGAAGTAGTTAAAATATGAACTCACATCACCATAGGTCGGCCTTGCCCCGTTACCTCTCGCCGCAAATGAGTATCCCATATTCGGGCTTCCTGAATTGCCCGTTATTCCCGAACCCAGGGCGGAAGCCAAATACACCTGATCCCCTGAATACCTACTCCCGGCCTGACTGAACCCGGTGATGGTATCAGCCGAAACGGGCGCAATAAACGCAACCAGCACAACGAGTGCTGCAATGCATCCTGCCAGTTTTATTGGGTCCATTTTTTCCTCCAGATGGTTATACCACTAATATTTAATAACCAATGGCTTTAGGGGCTGACCTTAAAAACTTTATCAGAATAGTAATCCAGCATTCAACACACCGCTGAAGGAAGAGGGGGACCAAAATAATCACCCCGTTTTGGTTAAAAACCGTATATTGCAGAAAAAGCAGTCTTCGTTCGATAACCTATCTTTATTAGGTTTTACATTGAAAATTGATTATGAAGTCCTGTTGGGTACTGGTGACCTTAATCTTTCTAATCACCGCGTTTTTTTCCGGTTGTATAAATTACCAGGACCCTTCAGGGACCCAGGGAATCCAGCAGGCACGGTTGTTGTACGATGCAGGAAATTTCAATGAATCACTAAGGGTCTATGAAAATCTCACCATAAAACAACCTGCAAATGCGGTTGCATGGTCGGGGAAAGGGGACGTCCTCCTGAAAACCGGCAGGTTCAGTGATGCACTGGTATCGTATGATACCGCCCTGAAGATCAACCCCGGCAGTGCAGCAGCATGGAAAGGAGAAGGCGATGCCCTGGCCTTCCTAAAACAGTACAACGAATCAGTCAGCAGTTATGATAAGGCACTTGCATCAGATCATACAATGGCTGAGGCAGCAGTGGCAAAAGGAAATTCCTTAAAGGCATCAGGCAGGTTCAACGAGAGCATTGCGGCATATGAAGAGGCAGTCTCAATCAATCCCGGACTCTCATCCGCGTACAAACTACGAGGTGATGTTCTGGCATTGCAGGGGCAGAACATGGACGCGTTCAATGCGTATGACGACGCATCCAGGGCGGGTTACAACCCGGCGGGAATATGGAGTGCCAAGGGGGATATTTTTAAAAGTATGGGCCGGTACAACGAGGCCATGGCCGCCTATAATAATGCTCTCACCACCGAGCCAAACAACTCCAGGACCTGGAGTTCCGCAGGCTTTATTTTTAATAGTGTCGGCAGGTATGAGGAGGCGATCGGGGCATACAATCGTGCCCTCACCGTTTCACCGTATGACCCGGAAGCATGGGGTTACCGGGCATATGCACTCAACAGTCTCGGGGAATTCACCGAAGCGGACCAGTCAGCAGACCAGGCAATCAGCCTGGACCAGAACAGCACGCTGGCATGGACGAATAAGGGGTTTGCACTGAACGGCCTTGGAAAGTACAATGAGGCAATCGAGGCCTATAACAGGAGTATTAACCTTAGTCCGAATGTAGCAGTGTCATGGACCAACAAAGGGTACTCACTGAACGGGGCAGGGAGGTACAGTGAGGCCCTGGTCGCCTACGATCAGGCCCTTGGGATTGAGCCCGGACTTTCCGTAGCCTGGGGATATAAATCGATGATTTATAACCAGGTCGGCGATTATGCAGAGGCGATCCGTTCGGCTGAACGGGCCATTCGTCTCGACCAGAATAACACGATCGCATGGACGAATAA
>JBAXMF010000447.1:0-2577 GCA_037134435.1 Methanomicrobiales archaeon
GACCTGCCAATCTTATTTTTTTGGTCCCGGACTGAAAACCCGCGGCCTGTGAGAATTACGGGATTTACGGGTCAGGCTTTCCCAGCACCCTCCGGGTGACCAGTTCACGGATCCGGATAAACTCAGGACCGGCAGGGTCTCTCGGGTGGGGGAGATCGACCGGCAGGACTTCGGAAACGACGGCGGGTCTTTCGGAGAAGATGATAATCCGGTCAGCGATATAGACCGCCTCCTCCGGGTTATGCGTAACCATAATGATGGTCGTCTTCATCCCGTCCCGGATCCGGATGACCTCATCCTCGAGTTCCCGCCGCGTAAACGTGTCGAGGGCACTGAACGGCTCGTCCATTAACAGGACTTGTGGGGTTACTGCAAGTGCACGTGCAACCGCAACCCGTTGCTGCATTCCCCCGGAGAGCTGGTGGGGGTACGAGTGTGCAAACGAGTCAAGGTGGGTGAGTGCCAGAAGTGCAGTTGCCCGTTCGTTCACCTCGTCTTCAGGGACTTTTTGTGCAGCAAGCCGTAACCCGTACACAATATTCTCGTAAATGGAAAGCCACGGGAAGAGGGCAGGGTCCTGGAAGACCATGGCGACCGACAGGCTGCCGGCCATTGTTCCCGGTGCAATGTGGATTGTTCCAGCGTCCGCCTGTTCAAGGCCGTCGATGATCCGGAGCAGCGTGGACTTTCCACACCCGGAGGGTCCCATGATGCAGAGAATCTCGCGGGGGTAGGCATCAATCGATACCCCGGCAAGTGCAGGACAGTTTTGTTCGCTGTCGCGGAACGTCTTCGTGATTGTGTTAAGAGTAAGTACCGGCTCCATCATTCCCTCCCCTGCCAGCTGAAGAACCGGGACCGCCCAGCCCGGAAGATGGTATCTGCACACAGTCCAATCAGGCCGATAATAATCATACCTGCTCCGATTACCTGGAGCTGCCCAAGGTTATACGCGTACATGATCAGGAACCCAAGCCCTGCTGATGTCCCGGGCAGCATTTCGGCGGCGACCACGCACATCCATGCCACCCCAAAAGAGACCCGGAGCCCCGTCCAGATAACAGGGAGGGCCCCTGGTACTACCACGGTCCTTACCTGTTCAAACTGGGTCGCATGCAGCATCATTGCAACCTCGGTCCACCGTCGTCTCACCCCCTGTACCCCGTCCACGGTGTTGATCAGAATTGGGAAGAATGCACCCATGATGATGATAAACACGACTGAGTGAATCCCGATTCCAAACCATGCGATCGCAAACGGCATCCACGCAATCGGGGGGACCGGGCGGAGGATCTGGATGACCGGGTTAAAATATGCCCTGGCTTCCGTTGACCAGCCGACCAGAAGACCGATCGGAATGGCAAAGGCCGCCGCACAGAAAAAACCCAGCAGGACCTCCTTAAGGCTCACCAACATATTATCGATGAGGCTCTCGCCTCCAAGCACCGGTGCAAACGGGTGGAGCAGCACGGCAAAAATTGCCCCCAGCGTCGGGAGGATGTAGTTGTTCTGGATGACCAGTGCCGCCACTTCCCATATCACAAGGATGAGGAGGATGACCGCCAGTCCTTTGCTGTAATTAAGGATATCCTGTTTCGAAATCAGTACCATAGAGCATCACCGAGATATTCTCATAAGCCAGTGCATCGCGTATCATGTTCTCCTGGATGGAGCTCTGGACCGTTGCAATGACAACGGGTTTACCTTTTGCAGAGCGGAGTTTCACCCAGTTGATAAAATTTTTCCAGTCTCCAACGGGTGTAGAATTACCAACAACGAGCCCTGAACCACCGGTATTGATTGACTGGATAATGGATGCCGGATTGCCAAGGACAATCTGTAATTCGGCCGGTACAGACCCCACGTAGGCACCTTCAAGAGCATTCTGGCCGATTGTTGTCATGATGCCCCCGCCTGACTGGGCCGGGATGAGGTTGATATAAGCCGCGGGTTCACCCTGCACAAAAAGGGTACACTGGACCGGTCTTGTTGCATCCTGGTCATCAGGGACCAGGCAGAAGCCATACTGTTCACAAAAGTACGGGGAATCCCGGGCCATGACATAGAGCGGTGCGAAATTATCAGAAGATGGAAGGTACCCGATGTTGAGGGTCGGGATATCACGGGGGACCTGGGGTACCGCAGAACCATTCAGAAACTGTTCACCCCGTAGAGCGACTCCGGAATTTATCATACCAACCGCGTTGTAACCGCTACTGACCATCTCTTCCTGTGCATTGGTACTTAATCCGGATTCCGGGGGGTTTGCGCAGGCCGTAAAAACCATGTTGCTGAATGACAGGTTTTCAACATCGCTGGGATCAAGAGATCCGTCCGGTGTCAGGATGGAATTGTTACCAAAGACCCAGTCGGCAGTAATCTCTTCAGCAAGCTCCGGTTCCTCGTTGGTCCGGTTGATGGCGGCGATTGTCAGGGCAGAAAGAAGTGCTGATGTATCCGGGTACTGAGTTATGACATCATTGCGCAACACGAGGATGCAACTGGCAGTATTCTCCCATTTCCCGGGGGGCGGGAGGTCAGCGGGAGTTGCAATCATCTTTCCTATACCAGAAAGTT
>JBAXMF010000448.1:0-2575 GCA_037134435.1 Methanomicrobiales archaeon
CCATCCGGGCATCGGCTTCACATGCAAATCCTTTTACACCGATTTTATTGAGCGCAGTCTTATCCTTTTTGAACTTCGGGTTCAAATTTTTCTCATATGTCAGTATGCTTTTCTTCTTTTGTTCTGATGATTCGAACAGAACCCACCGTTGTTTTACATCACCATATGAACTCTCATAGATTGCACACTTATAGCGCGTATCGGTGCATAATGACCAATCAGAGTTAGAATTTACTATTTTTTGTGCCTCTTTAATTGTTTCAGGGACCCTGCTGATCCAAAAACAGTGTTGGCCCAGTGTCGATACACTGTCAGCAGAATAAAATGCTGAAGTCGAATAGGAAGAACTGGTTACCCAGTTCCCCCCTTCTAAGAACCGTACGTGAATCTTTCGATTCATACGGCTCAAGCCCTTCACAACCCAATTTTTGGGCGGCAAACTGCGAAGTAAGTAAGCTTGGTCTGGGTCGTATTGGTTCGTCGATTTAGCGAATCAACCCTGTTCAAGAAGTACTCTTTATCAAGATACGGATTCATCTCCAGTTTTACCATAGAGCGCCTCCTGATTTTTGTATCCGCAAAGAGAGCAAGCTTCTTTGTTTCAGATTTAAAGACCCAATTGCGAGTTCCTTCAGTATGCCAGTATCGATTGGCGATCCATTGATGACCTTTCTGGGGGTGCCTTCGTTTCGCCCATTTCCAGAGCAAGTTCCACATTACAGCATCCATTCGCTGGAATGTTGCCTTGCTGGCGACATGGCTGTGATAATTCGTCCATCCGGTGATAATCGGATTTAGTGCATCAATCAGCTGGTCTTGAGTCCAGGCAGCTGCCTTGTGAATGGTGTAACTGATTTTCTGCGTTAATTTCTGGATAGAGGATTTCGACGGTTTAATTAGCAGGTTACCGTTATATTTGCGGAAGCACCAGCCAAGGAAGTCAAATCCATCATCAATATGGGTTATGGCAGTCTTTTCCGCTGACAGTTCAAGTCCACGTTTTAAGAGAAAACCACAAATGAGCTCCTTTAGTTCTTCAGCAGTCTCTTTTGTCGGAGAAGTAATGATAAAATCATCAGCATACCGGATGAAATGAACTTTCATATTCAGGTATTGATCCATTATCAATGCCTCCATCCCATCTAGAACCATATTGGCAAGGATTGGTGATACGACCCCACCTTGTGGAGTACCTCGGTCTGTAGGGAAGAGTTGCTGCTCGTAGATAAAACCTGCATTCAGGAACTCATGTAGGACATGTTTGTCCATAGGGACATTTTTTTTGAGCCATTCATGGCAGATATTATCAAAGCACCCTTGGATGTCGCCTTCCAGAATCCATTGTGCGGATTTCGGATGCATTAAACATTGGAAAGCATACCTTGATGCATCCTGAGCACTCCGGTACAACCTGAATCCGAATGATCTGAAGTCAGCTACTGTCTCTGCGACAGGCTGGAGAGCCAGCGCATACAACGCTTGCATTGCCCGGTCATACATGGTTGGAATAGAGAGGGGTCTTTTTGTTGTCTTTCCCGGTTTTGGAATATAGACACGTTTCAACGGTTTCGCACGATACTGTTTTTCGGTGAGGTTCATGGCTGCCAGCATTTTCTCATGCGGTGCGTTCCACAGTTCCCCATCGATTCCAGGAGTCCTCTTCCCACGGTTCTGGGTAACGATTCGTACCGACAGTAGTTTTGCATGGTACGAGTGGGTGAGTAGATACTGAAGTCTTTTTACCAATTCCCATCTTTTTTCGATAGTTGCCTTTGCAATCCGGGTCTGCAGTCTATTCACAGTCGCTCGGGTTCTGCCCCAGTCAGTGGAGTTCCACTGATGGGCAAGAGCTCTGTCTGTACACTTCTCGCTCTGTGGCGTCGTTGAATGTTGTACATTCATAGATTTGCCTCCTTTCTTTGCTGTAAAGAACCTGCAGCAAGTCAGCACCGTTTCCAGTTGGATTATTCAATCCTATCCCGTCCATTACAGACAGGCCTTTGCTTTTTGCTGCTTCCTCTCCCGTCTGCGTTATCGGTTCTCCTTGCGAGGTTCCTACCTCTTGCGAGGAACGTATACGGGTTACCAAGTTCCGTACTATGGATAGTTTAGATGTTTTAGGAGCCATCTTTAGGCCGGGAACCATCTGTTCGTTCGTTATATCGTGACAGAAGCCGATATAGCCTGATTCCGTACCTTTTGGTTCAAGCGTAACAGTCTGGTTTCGCTTGTCACCACTTACGACCCTTACGATGATTCAGCGTATGCTTCTCCATGACATCCTTTCTCTGGCAGATCGACCGGATCAGACTTCCGGTGTTCTCCACGTTGTCCCATAAGCTTCACACAATTCCATTTCTAGAAATGCATGATATGGTAGAGATATCCCGAACGAATGGGATAGCATGTTGCAATCCATAGTGCAGCTTCTTGTCGCACTCTGCCATGTGGTAAATATTTTCATCGGTAATCAGATTCTTCCTGACTTCCTCGATTGTCCGCAATAATGTCTTTTTATCCGATTCATTTCCTGACAGTGGTTCCATAAACAGTGGGATTCCATGTTGATTTGTAA
>JBAXMF010000449.1:0-2570 GCA_037134435.1 Methanomicrobiales archaeon
GAACCTGGCAACCCTTGGTACAGATGTCAGTGTGTTCGATGTAGACCATACATTGCTCAAAAAGGTGTGTGTTGAGAACCATTGGAAACCCGTGTATGATCTGGATCGAGCCATCGATCAGAAACGGTTTGACGCAGCAATCATCTGCACGCCGAATCACCTGCATATTCCCTTGGCACAAAAAGCTCTTGATGCAGGACTACACATTTTTATTGAAAAACCCCTCTCAAACTCCATGGAGGGTGTTGATGATCTTATCGCAGCTAGGAAGCGGAATAGACTAATTGGCATGGCCGGGTTCAATCTTCGCTTTGAACCTGGATTGCGGTACATCAAACAGCGTCTCGATCCTGCCCGTGTTGCCTTCGCTCATGTTGAATTTGGGTCGTATCTTCCGGGATGGCGACCCGGAACGGATTATACCAAAGGGTACAGTGCGAATAAATCGATGGGGGGGGGCATCATCCTTGATGACGTCCATGAAATTGATTATGCATGCTGGCTTTTCGGATATCCCGATTCTGTTCTATCAACGTTTGGAACCTATGGCAATCTCGATCTCGATGTAGAGGACGTTGGGGATATGCATCTCCACTATCCGGACAAAATTGTAACAATCCATTCTGATTATCTCCAGAGGCGATACACCCGGATCTGCACGATCTGTTTCCGGGACGGTTACTCCACGGAATGGGTTTTCGGGGATCACGTCACCGAATACACGGAAGCCGGGGAAAACACGTACTCGTACCGCGATCGTTTTGCTGCGAATGACATGTATCTCGAAGAGATGCGCTCATTCCTATCCTGCATGGAAACCGGGACTCCCCCGGAATCGACACTGGAGAATGCCGCCCGCGTTCTTAAGATTGCCCTCGCGGCAAAAGATGGGCAGGCCGGCCCATGATCGCGGCGATCGTCCAGGCCCGAATGGGATCTACCCGGTTGCCCGGAAAAGTATTGATGGAGCTTGCAGGAAAGCCTGTCCTTTGGCACATTGTAACCCGTTTGCAGCATGCCTCGCTCTTGGACCGGATCTGTGTTGCCACTACCTGCGAGCCGGAGGATGATGAGATCGAAGTAGTGTGCCTAGGCTGGGGTATCCCGGTATGCCGGGGTTCGCGGGACGATGTGCTTTCACGCTATTATACCTGTGCGAAACAGATAGGGATGCAGGAGGGCCGGGCGAATTATATCGCCCGTATTACGGCGGACTGCCCTCTCGTGGATCCGGCAATTGTCGATCACATCGCTGAAAAAATGGTCCAAGGGAAATTCGACTATGGATCGAATGTGGACCCCCCGTCATTCCCGGATGGGCTTGACGTTGAAATATTCAGTTTTGATGCCCTCGAAACCGTTGCCCGGGAAGCATGCCTTCCATCGGACCGGGAACATGTCACCCCGTTCATCAGAAAGAGCAAAGCCTTTTTGAAATATAATTATGTTCGAACACTTGATATATCCGGACTTCGTTTAACCTTGGATACCGCTGAAGATTTCCGAATGATCACCCTGATTTACGAGGCCTTGTATCGTGAAGGTGAGATTATTTCGGTCTCCGATGTTCTCGAGTTTTTACATGCCCGGCCCAACATCCCTGCTATCAATGGCCGTTATAAACGGAACGAGGGGTACGACAAATCCCTTTCCCAGGATCGATTGAACTTGAGGTGATTATAGAATAATGAAACAAAATTCAGGATGTGAACTGTGGCGCAAAGCAAAAAAAATGATTCCCGGCGGGACACAGCTGCTCTCCAAGCAAAGCGAGCAGTTCCTGCCGGACCGGTGGCCATCGTATTATAAGAAAGCTTCCGGCGTGAACCTCTGGGACCTTGACGGGAACCGGTACACGGATATGTCTTTCATGGGAGTCGGTGCGTGCCCTCTCGGCTATGCAGATAAAGATGTAAATGCTGCCGTCAGGAAAGCAGTGACAAACGGCACGATGTCCACACTGAACTGTCCCGAAGATGTCGAGCTTGCCGAATGTCTGATCGATATGCACCCCTGGGCAAATATGGTGAGATATGCCCGGTGCGGTGGGGAAGCAATGGCAGTCGCCGTACGGATCGCACGGGCAGCCACCGGCAGGGATCGGGTTGCTTTCTGCGGGTACCATGGGTGGCATGACTGGTACCTCTCGGCCAACCTTGCTGATGATCGGAATCTCGACGGTCACCTGTTGCCCGGCCTGGCGCCATGCGGAGTCCCGCGTGGACTGAAGGGAACCGCGCTGCCCTTTCATTATAACCAGCCCGATGAGCTTTTGGCAATTACCGATGCGGGCGGGGAGCCGCTTGCGGCAATCGTCATGGAACCTATACGGGACAGCCCCCCCAGCAAAGAATTTCTCGCTGCCATAAAGAAAGTGGCGAAGAAGACCGGTGCCGTCCTGGTCATCGATGAGGTGTCAGCGGGTTTCCGGCTGAATACCGGGGGGGCACACCTGATATATGGGATAAAACCGGATATCGCGGTCTTTGCAAAAGCGATGGGTAACGGGTACCCGATGGCCGCAGTCATCGGTAAGGACACGATCATGGGAGCTGCCCAGGACAGCTTCA
>JBAXMF010000450.1:0-2559 GCA_037134435.1 Methanomicrobiales archaeon
CCGGATGAACATTACCTTCCCGCCGTAACGGACTGCATTGTCCATCAGGTTGTAGAAGACCTTGACAACCAGCGGGTCGGCGAACACTTCTGTTCCGGCAGGGAACCCGTTGTCCACGATGACTTTTCCGAGCTGGGCCTGCGTTGACGCTGTGTTCACGAGTACACGACAGTCCTGCCATGCAGGATCGGATACGCCGATATCCTCGTACTCCTTGGTAAACTGGATCATGGAAGAGATGCGCCTTGCTGCGTTTGAAACTTTACGTAAATACTCATCAAGTAAGGGACCGGGCGGCATATCCCCCATGATGTCAAGATACCCCAGTATTATTGTAAGCTGGTTGTTGATGTCGTGGCGGGTTATGCTGGAAAGAAGCACCAGTTTTTTATTCGCCTGCCGGAATGCGGTAGAGACAATTGAGAGCTCTGCAGCACGCGCCGTGAGCTCATCTTCGAGTGTCTTTCGCCGGGTGATGTCAATGATGAGCAGGAGGGTCGCAGGGGAGTTATGAAACAGGACCTGAGTGCCTTTCACGATTACCAGTCTCCGGTGCCCGTCCCGCGTGATAAGGTTGGTCTCATAGATGGGGAGTCCCCCCGTTTCATAACGGTCCATCATTTTGACAGCTACAATCTCGCGGAATTCCTCTGCTACGTAGGAGAGTACGGATGTGCCGATCATCGTTTCGGCATCATACCCCAGTGCTTTTACTGCGGCCGGGTTTACATAGAGGATCTTTCCATCCGGGCCATACACGGCAATATAATCCGGCAGGTCCTCCACACGGCCCTGGTTGAACTGCTCGAGATTTGAGACCAGGGCATGCACCCGTTTTTTCCCGGTGATATTATGAAATGTCCCGATAAACCCTTTCAGGGAGCCGTCATGATTTTTTTGGGGCACGATCGTGATGAGACCGTCAATAACCGTCCCATCCTTTTTCTTAAACTGCAGGGGGCGCTCTTTTACAAATCCTTCCTGTTCAACAACTTTTAAGAATTCAGACCGTTCTTCCGGGTGTGCATAGAATGAAAAGACGGGCACGCTGAATACGTCTTCACGGCTTTCATAGCCAAAAACTTCCACCAGTGCATCATTACAATCTACCCACTGTCCGTTGGCGGTTGTGATAAAAACGCTATCAAGGGTTGTTTTGAAAAACTGGTGGTACCGCTCCTCGTTCTCCCGGAGTGCCAGTTCAGCCCGTGTCATTTCATCCAGGTTACCGCGGAGTTCCTCTTCGGCTGCAGCAATCTGTTCGTAGGAGGCATTGAGTTCCTCGTTTTTACGACGAAGCGCATCCTCTGCCAGCCCTGACACTATCACCTGTGAAAGGGTGTTGGCCAAATCCACCAGGAGTTTTTCCTCTCTCGCAAAAATTTCCCGGTCCCTGAACAGTGCCAGTACACCAACCGGTCTTTTTTCTTGCGACAAAAGTCTGAAACCTGCGAAGGAGACCAGACCACATGATTGTGCCCATGCATGGTCATGGACACGAATGTCGTGGACGACATCGTTGGTGATGAAAAAGGGGTCCTCTCCCGAAGCTACACGACCAATCTTGTAGCAACCAAACGGGACCCGCTGGTGGCCCCCGTCGATATGGGTATACCGCCCGGAACTTGCCATGAGATGAAGACATTGATACCGGTTGCGACACACTTCCGGCCCGGCAGTCACGGATGCGTGCCTGCATACTGTATTACAGAGATCCGCGTCCTTGATCAGCCATATACGGGCAAAATCTGCCCCAAAGATCCGGACGCAACTGTCGCTGACAAGTTTAAGTTGTTCCTGCAGGCTGCGGGATCCCAGTAACTCTACTTTTAAGTCACTCATTCGAGCATTCTGTTCATCATTTTGTTTTCGTTCGGTGATATCCCGGACGATTGCCTGGAGGTAGAAGGTACCCCGCACCATAAACCGGTTCAGGCTCACTTCAACAATGAACGGGGTGCCGTACTTGTGGACATGGACCCATTCAAAAAAGCGGTTCTCTCCCAAAAAGGCAGCATCAATTTTCTTTTTCATTTTTCCTGCTGAAAGTTGCCCGTCCGGCTGGCGTTCAGGGGAAAATTCAGACGGTGTATGCCCGATTATCTGGTCACGGGTACGTTGGTAAATTTCGTTTGTCCTTCTGTTGCAGTCAAGAAATACCGTATGGTCCATGATTAAGATCCCATCACCCGCACTCTCAAACAGTGTCCGGAACTTCTCCTCACTCTCGCGTAGCTGCCTTTCCTGCCCGGTCATGGTCTCTAAATTGGCCCGGAGTTCCTCCTCTGTTGCAGCAACCTGCTCATAGGAAGCCTCAAGCTCCTGGTTTTTCTGGCGAAATCCTTCTTCCACTCGTTTACGTTCGGTGATATCGAAATTTATTCCAAAGACCGATACGGGGCTTCCCTTTTCACTGTTGAGTACCTGGCCCTTCGAATGAATGAATCGCAGTTCGCCGGTATCATGCCGAAAAATCCTGATATCAATCGTATACGGCTCTCCGGTCTCAAACAACCGGGTGAGGGCCTCGTGCGCAATGGTCCGATCGTCTGGATGGAT
>JBAXMF010000451.1:0-2553 GCA_037134435.1 Methanomicrobiales archaeon
CCGGTGCCGGGTAGTCCCCGGCGATAGCGAAACGTTCCAGGGTTTCACCGTTATCGATGATATGCAATTTGAATAGTCTTGTCCTGGAATACATTCCGCCAGACCACGGTTGTTCCCGAAAAGATGCGAATGAACTGCACGATAATTGTGACGAATGGATCCTGGGAACCCTGGTTTTTTTAGGTATTGCGCGGTAAATGAATCGCCGTTGCTGTCAGGTCTCCACGTATTCCAGGACTTCCTGTTCCCGGACTTCTTCAAAATAATTATGTGAGCCGCAATTTGGACAGGTACGTAAGCGATCGAGTTCAGCCTTCATATCATTTCCACCGCGGTTTCCCATGGTGATCACGGTCCCGCCACACATCCCGCAGTACGAACAAGACCGGGATGATCCTTCCGTTTGCCCAACGCGACCCGCCCCTGCAGACGCTCCTGATTTAACGGTCTCTTCACGTGATTTGAGGGAATGCCAGACCGTTTCGCAGCTATAACAGGTCCTTTTATATTCCTGTACCATCAGGTTTTATAACCCGCAATTGGTATTATGTGTAGTGATTCAACGGAACCCGTCTGTCAGGATCTCAATTTTGCTAATCCGTACCATATGGCACGGAAAGTTGGGCCGGGCCTATAACCGTAATCGTAGTATCTACTGCCGGTTTCACCCGTCATGCTCACACTATGCGATACTAGCCCTGGAAAAACATGGCTTTTTTAAGGGGTGGTCCCTCGCGGTCAGGCGGGTACGGCGTTGTGTGCCAGAGAATACGGGTTCGTGTATAGATTTTCCCTGATCGGCAGACTGCCTGGCAGGGTTATTCAGACGCGTAATTCGCAATTGTACCTACCGGGCCAGGCGGTATAACAATCCCCGGCCCCTTCATTTTGGTTATACACCAGACCGGTACAATAATCCCCGCGAATGAACGGAAGAAGGAATGTATCAGGGATAATAAAAAGCACGTTCATGTGGTAATGGTTACCAAGGGTGAAATAGATGGACAATAAACAAAAAAACCAGGCAACAATTGCAATTCCCGTCCATGCCACTACGACCATTCTGATAATACTAAAACGGGTGCATTCTTTTCCTGGACCTCGCGAGAGGGTGATTATGATATGCACCGGCATAAACAGAACGAACTGGACCCCACCGAGTACACCGGGAAGGATAAAAATAAAGGATGATGGATGGGATATAACCAATAAGCCAGGGAAAAAACCGAAGAGCCCGAGGGTATCAATGGACCGTTCCCGTAATTTTTCTGCAGGGAAACTTGGCCAAGGAACAGGGTAACGGGTTCATGTTTCCAGGCATCATCCGGGTACAAGGAGTACTGATACCGTATATCGGCTGACTCTGCTCGCACATCTGACTTGGATTTCGGGCAGCAACCGTTATCTTTCGGAATTGACGATAGACTGCAATTTTCCTGCAGAAATCAGGAGGATTAAAAAAAATCCCGTGATCTCTCCTGGTCAGAACAGGATCTCCTCTTTTCGGAACCGCAGTTTCGGCGCCGGTTGATCAGCTGCATACCCGACCGGGCAGAGCATGACCGGGACGAGGGGCTTTGGGATATCCAGGATCCGGGTGAATTCATCCGGGTTAAACCCTCCCATCGGGCACGAGTCAAACCCGAGGGATTTCGCCCCGTTCAATGCGTTTCCCAGAGCGAGGTAGGTCTGCGCCTGTGACCAGGCCAGCCGCTGTTCAGGCGACATGCCCCCAGCGAACTGGGCGGCCATCCCGGTTATCATTGCCTGCACATCTTCGGGTACGTGGTTCTGTTTTAACAGGGCCCCAAGCTTTTTTATCAGGCTTTCGTAATCAGGATCAGCGCAAAAAACGAGCAGGTGCGAGCAGGTGGTGATCTGTTCCTGGTTAAATGCAGCGGGCCTCAGTTGTTCTTTTAGTTTCTGGTCCGTTACAACCTTGATTTTCCATGGCTGCAGGTCCAGGGCTGATGGGGCATACCTGACCAGTTCAATCAGCTCGTTGATCTTCTCTTCAGGGACTACCTTACCATTGAATTTCTTTACCGCGTAGCGTTGCATTACAATATCTTTAAACAGCATGTTAAGTTTCCACCAATTACACAATCAGGCTGGATGTATTTATAAGTATGACCTCGCCTGGTGCATCACGTGGGTTATGGAGGTCACATCACTCAATTACTTAAAGATTCACAGGTAACTATTATGCAAATCCTTCCGGAGATTTCCGGGGTTTTCGAACTCCCATGAAACAACAAAACCTGCATGAAGATGCATTTACCGGGATAGAAGCCGCCATCGTATTGATTGCTTTTATCACAGTCGGCTCCGTGTTCACCTATGTGATGCTAAGCACAGGTTTTTTCGCTACCCAGGTCAGCCAGAAGACAGCCAATGCAGGGGTCCAGGGGGCCACATCAAATGTCATCCTTGTCGGGGATATCCTTGGGCTGGCATCAGATCCCTTCAGTGAAATCCACACGATCCAATTTAATGTGGGCCTATCGTCTGGCGCAACCCCAGTGCAATTCTCGAGCAGCCAGATAATCATCA
>JBAXMF010000452.1:0-2552 GCA_037134435.1 Methanomicrobiales archaeon
GTCCATAGAGGATTTCGCTGCTGCCACGGCCTCTTCGATATCATCACCGGTAGACTCCCCGAGTGTCATCTGTTTCCCTCGTTTCTTTGCGACCACCGGTGTTTTCACACCGGATTTGCCGAACAAGTACTGTGCCCGTTCCGAGACGGGCAACAAACGGGCCGTATCTCCCTTGACTTCGACAAGGGTACGCATCTCCTCCGGATGAGCGCCTAAACCCTGCGCAATCTTCCGGGCAGCATCGTATTCCAGGGTAAAACCCGTCACTTTCTTTTTACCGGTGCCTTTCTCCTCGTCGTCCTCGGGCTCCTCCTTACCCCCGTTCTCCTCTACACCGGCAGACAATGTCCAGAGCCACATCGCGGTGAGCCGAGCATCCTCTTCAAACCCGCTTGTGTCGGCGTCATGGAAAATTACTTTGAGGGCCTCCTGTGCCACCGCTGCCCATACTTTCTCCAGGTATTCGCGGAGTAAAACCTGTTCACCGTTTGGCTTCTCCACCCGGGAATAGCGGGAATATATTTCCAACGCAGGGCCGAGGCAGGCGAAGATTGCATCAGCACCGACAACACCTTCCTCAGCAAGCCGGGGCATCCATTCGTGGATTCGTATCGGGAGTTCCTGGAGCACTTCCCGCCAATCGCCGATTTCCTCATGAGATGTACCATCAATGTTTTCTCTCGGGCGACAAACCAGATGTATCGAAGATAATAATCTTGCTTGATCCTGAGCAGCTACACGCGTCTCGAGTTCTGTATCAATTGGCCAAGATGCGGTGATTGTCCATCTGGCAGATACAACCGCTTCTAGAATAGCTTCCCAACTAGATGTTGACTTACTCGCAAAAACAATAGTACCAATTCCATTGGGTTTTAATATTCTACGCCCTTCCGCGAATGCTTTCGTCAATTCTTGCTGATAAAACGTAATACCTTTTTCAGATTCACTTAATCTATGAGGTCTATCCACCACAATTTCATCTTTTTTTGGTGTGGCTACTGACGATAATAATTCGGGATATTCATTAATTAAGCTCCGTCGTAACCAAACGTAAAAAAAATCTGATAGATATGCATATGGAACTGCATCGTAATATGGTGGGTCTGTAATTAGAGCATCGGCTGAATCATCCTGGAATGTATGGGCCGCCGCAGATACTATTTCTGCCCTGCCCACCGAATTTAAAGGTAAATTCTCGATTATTTGGGTTATCCAATTGATTGCATTGATCCAATAACCCTCTCCGCTTAAAGGATTGATTTCACCAAAATCCCAAAGCATTGGGATTGCTTGCCGGGAGAAAATCCCATCAATGGTTTCCCTACCAGCATTCCATTTCGATAAAGACGTAAACTGATTTGCACACCGATCTACAGAAAATGCAAGGCATGTTTTTAGTGCCGTGATTTGATTTTCATCGTTAGTTTTATGGAATTTTTTGACACTGTTGACTGAATAGACAAAGGTAGATATCGCAAGCGCTTGACGATTTGTAAAAATATCCCCCCAAGTGCTCATTCCGTATAATGGGACTGAAATTCGTCGAATTTCATTTAATGATATTTTTTCATCAGGTATTAAGCTTAGATTTCCATCCCATTCTCTTTTTTTCCGCTCAAGTTCTTCTTTTGCTCTATAAACTGCATTTGTATCTCTCTCTGTAGGGACTCGGTAGAATCTACCTTGCTGACCAGGTTTTGTGATGACGACACAAAACATACGAGCATCGTCAGCACCGCCATGGCGATCAATAAGCTGTTTTCTTACAGAAGTAATCGGTGTTGTATACCCGCAACAAGGACATGTCGCTGAACCACGCTTCACAATGCCGTCCTTTACAATATCTGGTTTCGCATCGTCAATAATTTCGAAATTCACCCTTTTCTCTACAGGGTTCGGGATTATTTTGAGGGCAATAGAGCGGTTAGATTTCTTAGCAAGCCAGCATGATCGTATGAGTGGGACTTCTGCCCCGCAACCCGGACCTTCACAGGTAATGGTCCTTGCCCAGAGATAGGCTACCGGGGTCGCACCGTCTGGATCTTTCGGGTAAAATTCCGCGAGTTCCTTCTCAGCCTCTATCTTCACCCACTGGCCCCATTTCTTCACTTCGTCTGAAAGAGTCTGCCCATATTTCGGGATATATTCGAGCAATACCTTGTTCAACAATACCGCAACGGGGTTGAGATCGCTCGCATATGCGTCGGCACCAACTCGCAAGGCTTCGAGGGGGATCGATCCCCCACCAGCAAATGGGTCTACAACGAGTGGCCGTGTGCCAGGCTTTCCACCTAATGCCTCATGAGCTGATTGTGTCAGTGCCCGGGCGGTATTCAGGTACCGCTCATCGGTTGAGTTGTCCCAGTTTGCAAAATCTGCGATAAAATCCAGAAGAGCCGTGCGAATCGCAAGCGGATCCTCAATGCTCCGGGCCCCAGTGTCTATCTGGTTCCAGAATTGCGTCATCTGCTTTTTGGCCTCAACTCTGAATGGTTCCGGGCACAGGGGATCGGCTGGGTCTGGCCAGAGTGCTGCACAGATCACGGCCCTAC
>JBAXMF010000453.1:0-2551 GCA_037134435.1 Methanomicrobiales archaeon
TTCAGTGGCAGGATCGCATTTGTCGAGGATTACGGGGAACAGATGGCCCAATACCTGGTCCACGGGGTTGACGTCTGGCTCAATAACCCCGTTCCTCCCATGGAGGCATGCGGAACGAGCGGGATGAAGGCGTCGCTCAACGGGGTCCTCCACCTGAGTATCCTCGACGGCTGGTGGCCTGAAGGGTATAACGAAAAGAACGGATGGGCATTTGGAGGAGCAACCACAGGAGATAACCGCGATCGGGCAGACGCCGATGAGATCTACGACATCCTAGAACGCGAGGTAGTACCGCTCTACTATACCCAGTCTGATGATTCTGTGCCGTCCCAGTGGGTAAAGATGATGAAAGAAGCGATTAAAAGCAATGGCCCACGGTTCTCAGCCCGCAGGATGGTAAAAGAATATGTCAGGCGGGGATATGTCCCTGCACTGAAAAACGCGACCGAAAAAAAACGGGTGACACGGTGACATCCACTACCAGTAAAAACCGCATGCCAGAGGGAACAATAGATTATTGGTGCCCGGTGGTACATGGACAACGCGTCCTACCCCTGGCGCTTAGGGAGGTTGTATGATCTCAGTACTCTTTGTTGACGACGAACCGGCGCTGCTTGAGATAGGCAGGTTGTTCCTGGAGCGTTCCGGGGAGATGACCGTTACCTCGGCAAGGTCAGTTTCCGAGGCGCTGAAACTTGTAAAAAATAATAAGTTCGATGTAATTGTAACAGATTTTGAAATGCCCGATATTGATGGCCTCGTATTCCTCAAGACCCTGCGGGCGGAGGGCAACCGGGTCCCGCTCATCCTGTTTACCGGCAAGGGGCGGGAACGGGTGGCCATGGAGGCACTCAATAGTGGTGCGGATTTCTACCTGATCAAGGGTGAACACCCAAAGCAACAGTTTGCAGAGCTCAATGGGATGATACACCAGGCGGTGAAGCGGGGGCAGATGGAAGAGTCGCTGCCGGTATACCCCCATAACCTTGCTGATATTATCCATAATATCCCGGAGCCCACCTTTGCCATCGATACCAGGGGGACGGTGATATCCTGGAATACCGCCATGGAGACACTGACAGGCGTAAAAGCCGCTGACATTCTGAATAAAGGAGACTATGAATATGCCCTTCCCTTTTACGGCGAACGGAGACCGGTCCTGATCGATTTGGTATTGCAGAACGACGAGACATTTATCAGCGGCCACTACATGAACATCATAAAAGATGGGGAGTCGTATATTGCGGAGGCAAAGCGGGTCCACCTTAACGGGAGAGAAGTATTTCTCTGGGCAAAAGCCACCCGGATAACGGATCCGGACGGGAATCTTCTTGGCGCAATCGAATCGATCCGGGATGTAACAGACATCAAACGGTCTGCCAGCCAGCAGGAGGAAAAAACAAAAAAAGTGCAGTCTTCAGGACTCGTGAGCCGTTTCCTTGGGACAGTCCAGGGCGCCTGGTATACCAAGGGAATAGACCTTTATGCCCGGCAGGGCCGGTACGAGGAAGCACTTCTGTACTTTGACCGGACGATCGAAATGAAAGAGGACCATGCCGGAGCATGGAAAGGAAAGGGCATCTGCTTAAAAGAGCTCGGACGGTTTGAAGAGGCACTCCCGTGTTTTGACCGGGCGATCGCTCTCGCACCCGCTGATTCAGAATGCCACTATTACCGCGGGGAGACCCTGGAAAAGATCGGGAAAATCCGTGGGGATACCAGGTGTATTGAAGGCGCGATACGATCTTTTGAGCGGGTGATCAGGATAGACCCTGATAACCTGAAGGCCTGGAACTACTGTGGTCTCTGTTACAAGGAACTCGGAAAGACCGGGGAGGCCAGGCGGTGCTTTGACCATGCCCAAAAACTGGCCGGCCAAAGCGGGGAGATCTGAACGGGTGGGGATAATGGGCCAGGAGTCCCCCTCATCACCATTTTCGCCGGTTGTGAAGGCCCCCGTCAGAATGACATCTTTTAAGCAGCATTCCAACCATTTCTAATAACAAGTATGCGGAACGAAGAGGAACCATCCAAGGAGGAACTCCGGGACAGGGCACGGGTGGTACGCTCGGGGCTTATTGCTGATGAAGTAAGATCATTCAGCAAATCCATCTGCAACTCCCTTCAACAGGGACTCGATGGTGAGAAGACGGTGATGGTCTACGTACCAAAGCCTGCAGAGGTGGACACGATGCCGTTCATCAGGCACCTCATAAAAAAGGACATCCGGGTGGTCGTACCAATCATTGAACGGGAGACCAGGACACTCCGCCTCTCCTGCTTAAAAGATCCGGACGACCTGGTCATCAGTACCTTTTTTGTCCCTGAACCAATTGGTAACGAAATCCCGGTACGAGGTGAGGACCTGGAGGTCATTGTTGTCCCGCTGCTTGCCTTCGACCGGACCGGCCACCGGCTCGGTTACGGCGCAGGGTACTATGACAGGTTCCTCTCGTTGTATCCACAGGCAAAAAAGATCGGCGCTGCTTTTTCCTGCCAGGAGATCGGATCAGTCCCCGCTGACGATAACGATGTGGCCATGGACATGATC
>JBAXMF010000454.1:0-2545 GCA_037134435.1 Methanomicrobiales archaeon
TATTGCTCGACTCGTTGAAGTTAACCTGTTCCAGGTACGTCTCAACCGTGTACGTCACATTTCGGTACTCGTGGTTCCCTATCCCGATATACATCGGGTACGTGAGACCGGTGAACAGCCGGTCAGGGTAATCGGCGGCCATCTTCTTCTCGCCAAGGATATAGAATTCCGTGAACTTTTCCCCTTCTTTCGGCACCGCAATGACATAGATGGTGGTCCCGACTGCTGCAATAATGGCAACAAGCAGCACCACGGAAAGGATCCTGTCCAGCTGGGAACCCGTTTCTGGAAAAAGCTCTCCCCTGGCGCTGTTCACGATTGATCTGAATGGCACGGTAAATCGTTCATCCGCTGGGAGGGTAGCCCTCCGGAATAGCGCGATTACCAGCATCGAGACCGTGAAAATCACAAGGGAGATGACAATCGGGTCAAGGCGGATCCCCCACGGGGTATAATTCAGCCCGAGTCCTATCAGGGGTACTAAGGCAATTGAGAGCCCGAACGATAACGCGGTCCGCTCGATACCATCGAGGTCTGATTTGTTTGGAAATAGAGCTGCGATAAGACAATATCCCGGGATAAAGAGGACAACCGGTAGTGCGAATACCACCCGGAGTGGACTAGAGTTGACAATCGGCAGGTAAATTCCTGCAACCGCGAGCACCAGCCATGCGAGGATGATTTTTAAGTCGGTGGGGAACGGTTCACTATACAGTGCTGTAATAATGACATCAAAAAAGTCCTTCTTTGGCGCCGGGACGTCCATTACCATGTACTGTGCTGCGTTATCCCATAATAGATGAGGACGGTAGCCACGATACCGCCTGTGGGATAATCGGGGTGTCCCATCCATCGGCGCTCCCATTCGCGAGGTGGTAAGAGGACCACAAAGGGTGCAGTCGTAATTCCTGGCCGGGACCACCGTTACTTGCGTGGTGACAGAACGGTTAACCTGCAAAGCTAGTCCCAGCACTAATGAAATCAGGGTATTCATGCAATGAAACCCGAATAATTCTTAAAAACCCGTCCCCGAAAAATCACCAGGGGAATTGAACGTGATGAATAGTTGTGATTTGAACTCTGATCCATCGCAATCCTCATTTTTTTCCCCGGATTTGTTGAACATTACCGGTATTCTGTTATTCCTGCAGCGGAAAAATGCCAGGTCAGACATCGCAGAGCGATTAGATACTCTGATATCAGTTGAACTCGAAACGGTAAAAAGTGCACAAAAAGGCCCTCTATGCAATGGTCGCATTACTTATCTGGGTCGTCCTGATCATCTCGTTCATGGTACTATCCTACCAGGTCAACCTTGAAATATTCTTTGTGCTGTGGCTTATTGCCCTTCTGGTCGTCATCGAACTGGTAAGTGGCACCACCGTCCAGCCGCAAAACATACGGTACCTGAAATATTTCGTTGCAGTGCAGGTGGTCCTGTTCGGTATGATCGTTGCCAAAAAAGTCATGGAGATCCTCGCTAAATGAAAAGGAGATGGGTACTGCTGGGGGGGATCATCATTTCACTGGTAGTACTGGCAGCACTCATCCCCTCGATGCAAAACCCGGAGATCTATAAAAAGACCCCCGCCGAATATGCCACGCGGTTTCACACGGACCCGGGTCTCTACGCCAAATCAGATCTCAATTCTTCCGAATCCAGTTTTCTCCTGATGCAGGACATGCTTGATATCACCGGGCAATTGACACTGAATCTACAGATATCAGACCCGGAATCGGCGGCGGAAGACCTTGCCCGTTACAGGGGACTGTTTGGTTCGATGGACAAGCTGATCGTGAAGATCGAGATGAACCAGAGTGACCTTGAAGATTACCTCGCTACCCACAAGGACAATGAAAAAATTCTCTCTCAACTCCTGAATGAAACACAGGACCTGAGCCGGCTCAAAGAACTCGAAATACAATTTACTGACCAGGAAAACCCCGGATCCTTAATATCTGTCATCTACCAGGAGTCGGCCATCAGGAACCGGATATCAGAACTCAACAAGAGGTACCGTGCAAACCGGGAGGTCGTAAATACGACCGCATCAAAATACGGGCTCAATACGGCAGATTATGTGGCATCGGTAGAAAATTTTGCCGCCATTGTCGAAAAAGAAACAAAGGACCAGGTTGCTCTTGATACGCAGGTGACCGAGATCAAAAAAGCCATCGCAAAGCAGACAAAAGATTCCCTCACAATGGAACTATTCCCCCTGGAAGCCAGGTATGGGGACCAGGTCACAATCAGGGGCCTCTTAAATAGCGCCAAAAACCGGTTACAATCTGTAACGATGAATATCGATAACCGTGATTCGGCAGAGACCATTACAGGATTTAGTGGTGAGTATGAATTCCACTATTTAATAAATCAAATCACCTCAGGCCGGCATACGGTATATGTATCAGGAAACGGAATATTCTCGGACCCCGGGTCATTTACGGTCATCCCGGTAAATTCCGTGACCACGCTCATGGTGCCTGCTGCCACTGACCAGCCTTCGGTTAACATTTCCGGGAGTATTAATACCACACAGGGGAT
>JBAXMF010000455.1:0-2540 GCA_037134435.1 Methanomicrobiales archaeon
CGGGGAACCTCTTCTGATGATCAACGGATTCGATTCTACCATGGATACTATGTGGAACGAGACCTTCCTTGGCATATTGGCCTCGAAATATCACGTCTATATCTGGGATTACCCCGGGATGGGATACAGCAGCGACGATAACGCAACACCAACCATATCCCGGTACTCCGATGAAGCAACCGGGTTGATGTCCGCCCTCGGTTACTCCAGCATGAACGTATACGGAGCTTCCATGGGGTCGTCTGTCAGCCAGCAGCTGGTCATCGATCACCCTGAACGCGTCCGGAAGTTAATCCTGGAATCTGTCACATACGATATCCGGATACCTGAATGCAACCTATTGTTTTACGTCATAAACTCGACCTGGAACAACACCTCGGAGCCTGATGGCCTCAGGAAAGAAGCGGAGGCAAACCTTGCCTGGAACGGTTCCTGGGCAAATCTTTCCGGGATTAAGAAGAATGTCATGCTCGCCGTGGGCACCGCTGATATCCTGACCCCTCAGAATGTTACGGTACAGATAGCAGGCCAGATCGATGGGTCATGGCTTGTACGGTATAAGGACCTCCCCCACATCGGGTCCCGTTATGCACCGGTCCAATATGGGGAGAACACACTGGATTTCCTCGGCACGAAGGAGTCCCCGCCCTATAACATATAAATCAACTTTTTTCCAGAGAACATTGAGCCCCCTATCGGTACCGACAGTAGTCTGTCAGATACCAACCTAAACCACATTAAAACCAACACATAGCCGGTTTTGGCTCACAGACGGCCCCTTTATCAAACGGATCGAAATCTTATTTTTAATGCCTGGCAGCATCCTGCATTACTTTCTCCCCGAACGAAGGGGATCCGAAATACCTATACCTCATCAAAAAAAGTGTCAATAATACTTTTAATCCTATTAATTCGATGGCAGTGTTCTAAAAAGGGTATAAAATGAAAATAGGGAATTTTTATTCGTTTTTGGGTTATCCTCATTTCCCAAACATTTTTCGAACCACAGTATTTGGAACCCCAGCATTTCCCCTATTTGCCTCATTCTTTTTCATTCGGTAGTCTATGAATATATACACAATCATTCCAAATACAAGCCCGACCGGATAAATCCAATAAATCCATTGATTCTGATTTGTTAAATAGGAGGTAAATATCGTGATGATGGTTCCGCCAAAAATAACTCCCATAAATGTACCGAATTCTGTTCCACTAAACGAAGTTCCATGGTTAAAAAAAATAAAAGCGACCCATGAGACAAAGAAACCCATGCATAAACAACCAATACATTCAATTAACGTTATCCAATCCAAAAATCTCACCTTTTTACAAAGTTGTCTGATTATATTTATAATTTTGTCGGTCAAAAAACAAAATATTCAAAGGATTCCAAAAGTGCAAATAATTAACCTGAATTTGTAAATTTTGGCAAAATGGAATTAATAATATATTCCACTGTGTTATCGGCCACAGGGAACCCCGCTATTACCAGGAGAATACCATCAAGGAGAGCCTCAACGATCCAGGAAGGCTGAATATTTCCCCAATAAGGAATGAAAAACCAAAAGATCTCTTCGATACCCGGAAAAAAGAAAAGTAATTGGTTAAATGGTTCATTCACATTTTACGTTGGAAACCCACCATCGCAATTATTCCTATAATTGCCACAGCCAGGATCGCCCCGAGAGGACTTAATGGAGCTTTCGTCGTGGGTGCCGGTGTCGCAATAGGCGAAAGTGCAGCATTTATCTGGAGTGCCTGTCCAGCACTTATCTGCATCGTGCTCGTATATGGATTGTATCCTGTCAGTGAGATTGTGACCGTGGAAGACCCGGGCTGCACGTTCTGGGCGGTTAGTGGTGTAATTCCCACGTAGCCATTATTGATGAGTACGTCTGCCCCGCTTGGGTCAGATGTAATCTGGACACTTGCTGTGGTGGCAGGCTGCCCCGATGGAGCAAGTGTGGCTACCACCTGTACCGTCTGTCCTGCACGGATATTTGCGGTCGTAGTATAATCATTGTAACCGGATTTTTTCAAAACAACTGTGTGGGTACCAGCCGAAAGCGCAACAACGTCCAGTGGGTTTCCCGGAGAGGTAACACCCTGGTAGTTGGTATCGACATACACCGCTGCACCCGAAGGGGCCGATGTAACTTCGAGGTCTCCGGTTGTCGGGTTTGAAACCGGGGTAAGCTGGGGATTAACATAGGTAGTCTGGCCCGAATAAACGGTATATTGCGTCGACCAGGTCTGGTACCCTGCTTTTTTGAGGGTTACCGTATGGGAACCTGTTGCGAGATTGCCGATAACCTTGTTTGTCTCACCCTGGTAAAATGTGTCGATATAGATACCAGCACCGCTCGGGGTGGAGCTGACCGATATGCTCCCCTGTTGTGAAATTTGAGCAAGGTTGGCGGACACAGAGGTCGTACCTGCCGAATTAACCTGGACATCGATTGCATAAGGCTGGTACCCGGATTTTGTCACCCTGACATTGTGCCACCCTACGGCAACGGATGAGAATGTCCCCGGTGTAA
>JBAXMF010000456.1:0-2535 GCA_037134435.1 Methanomicrobiales archaeon
TTGGTAACCATTATCAGGACATTCCATACAAATTTTGCCAATCTAACCTTCATTGGTTTAGGAAAATTCATGTCATGTGGATTCGGAGCAGTGTGGCAACTCACAAGAGTAGACACGATTGCGTGATTTTCTGCAGTTCGTCTTTAATAATTGGGGTGACGATGAAGTTACCGCACAGTCAAGTTCAAACGGTACTTATCTGGACAATTCATCGCGTGATGAGAATCTTTTGAATCAAAAATTGCCCTTATAGCATTAAAGAAAACTATTGGTACAACAACCACATACTCCAAAAAAAGTGATTATCAGAGCAATGGCCACGATAACAATGATCGAAGCATGTATGAACGGAGTATCCGTGTACGTGTTCGAAAAATATGTTAACGTCAAATACTATTTATATCAAGAAAGAATAGGAATAGCTATACGTCGCTGTATCGGTGGGAGACCACCAGTGGGGGCGTGCTAAAAGGTGTTGAAAAATGAAGAATATCTCAGCCTATGGAAAGGGAAGTGAGGATGCAGTTTCGCCGGTCATCGGTGTCATCCTGATGGTCGCCATTACCGTCATCCTCGCTGCAGTGATTGCAGCATTTGTATTTGGAATGGCCGGAAATGTGGCAACGACGAAAAATATTGCTGTCACAGGGCAGTATGCAGCTGGGCCCACCGTCGCAGATCCAAATAATGTAGTAATCACTTATCAGGGTGGTGCAGATGATGGAAAGTTGGTGTATCTCAATGCTAGGATTGGTTCAAATATTGGAGCAAACACTAGTGCAACGAGTGGTACATGGGCCGCAATAGGTGCAAAACCACCTGTGGGTGGAAAATATACTATTGTCTCAACACTCCCTTCGACTGCAACAGCGCCAGGTGGGGCTACGGCACCCGGGACAAATAAGCTTGTTGTAGTAGGGACATTCATTGATGGATCGACACAAGTTGTGCTTGATACAACCGTCTAATCCTTTTTTTATCCTAAAATCATTGAAAAATATCTCTTCTGGGGCTGTTAATCGGGGCAATGAGCTCGTGAGGCTGATAGGCACTCTCGTGAATTAGAGAGATCTTAAGGGTTCCTGCTATAGAATCGCCAGCAGTTAATACTATTACATTGGGTAGGGATGCCCCTGATGGCGGCTACAATCATTGCGTAATAAGGTCCTCTCTTCCTAGAATATAGCGATCCAGGCTGGGTTTCTCATGTTGGTTGTCATCGGTGGCTATATAGGAGACCGGGACGAGGTGGTGAGGGTTCAGGGAATTGCTGGAGATATTGGGTTAGGCCCTCGTGATCTAACTTGCCACGGTGAGCCGTGCTGGTGGTTAACCCCGATCAACTTTTGCGATCTCACTCGTTAGCCGTCGGCCTGGCGATCCCGGG
The DNA here is from genome assembly GCA_037134435.1 of Methanomicrobiales archaeon. GTDB lineage: Archaea > Halobacteriota > Methanomicrobia > Methanomicrobiales > Methanospirillaceae > CAIKOD01. The sequence goes on from JBAXMF010000456.1 coordinate 1,388, forward strand.
TTTTGATTCCCCCGTGCGGTTCGAGATTGGGGGCTGGATGTATGGGGTAGGGCGAAGGGTGAAGGCCGGGACGAGGGGGTTAGGGGTGCAGGGAATTGCTGGGAAATTTGGGTTAGGCCCTGCGATCCAGCTTGCCCCGGTGAACCGTGCTGGCGGTTAACCCCGATCAACTTTTGCGATCGTACTCGTTCGCCGTCGGCCTGGCGATCCCGGGTTTGGCTTCCCCGTGTTGTTCACGGTTGGCGGCGGGATGTACGGGGTAGGGCGACGGTTGGAGGTCGGGACGAGGGGGTGAGGGTGCAGGGGATTGCTGGAGAAATTTGGTGAGGCCCTGCGATCCAGCTCGCCTCGGTGAGCCGTGCTGGCGATGGTTCCTCCAATGTTATTAGTGCGATCACGCTTGTTAGCCGTCGGCCTGTCGATCCCGGGTGTGCTTCCCCCGTGCTGTTCACGGTTTGGCGGCTGGATGTATAGGGTGGGGCGAAAGGAGGAGGCCGGGGACGAGGAGGATGGGGTGCAGGGGATTGAGGGGGAAATTGGGTAAGGCCCTATGATCTCGCTTGCCCACTATTGTGTATTGTGATTGCGATTATCTCCTGGGTCTACTTTTTCGATATCACTCGTTCGCCGCCGTAATACGATTGTGTTTGCCCACTTTTTCACACCGGTTATCAACATATATAAATCGCATGTTGATCAAAACAGGTGCATGAGAGGGGTATATCAGATGGACAATACATCACCCGCACATGTTGTGATAAGCCCTGAGGCGTTTTTGACACTGAAACGTTTGAAGAACGAATTTGATGAAATAATTGAAACCATCGAAATACTCAATACACCCCAGTTGATGAAACAAATTGAGCGTTCGAAAAAAGATGTAAAAGCTGGCAGGGTATGTGAACTATCCGGTGCTGACGATCTCGAAAGCATCTGGGAATGATATGCACATTGTGTACACCCACGAGTTCCGGCGGGGAATTAAAAAGGTCCGGGATAAAGCCATGCAGGGGAAAGTCAAGAAGATCGTACAGAAGATTATTGACAATCCTGAAGTGGGAAAGCCCCTGAGATATGAACTCGAAGGTTTGCGAAGTGTGCGGGTGCCCCCGTTTCGCATCCTGTATGAATTATCCGGAGATCATCTT
>JBAXMF010000457.1:0-2523 GCA_037134435.1 Methanomicrobiales archaeon
CAACAATGGCGACAACATTGCCGACGCCTGTACCAACGCCAGTACCGACAACAATAGCGACAACATTGCCGACGCCTGTACCAACGCCTGTTCCAACACCAGTACCAACAACAATAGCGACAACATTGCCGACGCCTGTTCCAACTCCCGAGCCCAACCATGAGATCGTGGGTAATGGAACTATCTGCATGGTAACTGCAAACGGTGTTTTTTTCGGAATTGTAAGCGATGACGGCACTCATTATGTTCCGGGCAAAATAGATCCACTGTTCCAGGTAGATGGGTTACGGGTAATATACCGGGCGATGGAACGGCATGACCGGGATGACCCCCACAACTGGGGTACCCCGGTTGATCTTCAGGAACTCGTGCAGGTAGGACGGGTCATCGATAAAAAGATTGACGGGAACGGGACAATTCACTACGAAGATCTCGAGGGCGGTTTCTATGGGATCAATGCAGACAACGGTGAAAAATATCTCCCGCTCTACCTGGATGACACGTTTAAAACAGATGGCCTTCGGATTAATTTCTCCGCATATCCTGCAAGTGTCTCAACAATTGCGATGTGGGGTACTCCTGTGCGGCTTGTGACGATCGTCCGTAATGATGGTTCTGGCCTGCCAGGGTATCCCGGTAGGTCTGCTTGATATTGTAGTATACAGCAAGTGACAGGCCGGCATGGTTCTGGATTCCAGGTGCATCAAACCTTTTTTATCCGATAAAAATTACGTTCACAGGCTGAAACGTAAGATAACCTGGCGAATTTTAATGCCTGATTCATATGGTATCCTTCATTCCGGAACGGGAAAAGTCAGGGTGCCCGGATCAGCTGAAAGGGGGTGTCGGGCCTGTTTCCACCGTCACGGTTACCTGTCTGATCACCTGACTAATCGCGAAACATCGGAAAAGGGGCGATTTTGGGATATTAACGGTGATGTTTGAGGGATCCCGAAAATGATAATGGCAAAATACGGGCTGATTATTGGGGGAATTGGACTAATGTCGCTATGAATGCCCTTGTTAGGCTGCAGAGGAGAACGGGGTTAAATGCGGGCGATTTAAACGAACGTAAAGGGAGTTTATGGATCGTGGTGGTGTAAGGGTGTGGCCAACAAGGGGGGATCTGGTTACTTTGTGATAAAAAGGGCTTAAAATGGGCTGATTAGTTGTGGGAACATACGATACTATCTCCTATGGATTGCCTTCCCCTGTTAAACCATACGCTGCAGGTCAACATGGTGTTACTATAACAAAAGGTCGTGATCTAATCCGGTTCTTCGTACCAGCTGTGATTGATTCCAACTGATGATTCAGAAACAGATTTTTTTAAACCCCCTCATTTCCGGTTGTTAGTCCTTGTAGAGTGAAGGAAATTATACCTGGGTCCCACGGCGTTTTTATCAGGCCATGCCCGGAGTTTCTGAAACGTTTCAGGAAAAAGATTTCTGGGAATTTTTATACGGGCTAGCGCGTCTTGAAAAAAAAGGCGGGGGGACTCTGCAGCACCGTGATCATATCCATGAAATGGTAGGTCTGATCAATAATTGGGTAAAGAAAATGCGGTTTTTGAGGAAATATATAAATAAGTATAAAAGGATGATCTTTTATCATTCTAGGGTTTCCAGGAAAATTACCCCTTTCCTGATGATCCGGGGTAGAGTGCATGATGGTGGCATCATCTTATCGCGTACAGGACGACTTCATCTTCGGCTCCACGATGTCGTGGGCTGTTTTGGAACGGTCTTCTGTACACAGGGATGTGGAACATTTGAATGAGTCCGGCACAGAACGACGCCTGTTGCCGGTGGAGATAGTCTCATGAGATCCTATTCAGTAAACGTGATTCTTTTTATACTCGTTATCCTGCTCGTCCTTTCCGGGGCGGCTTGTGCGAGTGAACAAAGTGCAGGCGGGGCGACTGCAGTGCGAGCAGATTTTTCAAAACTGCCGCTCAGTTTCATCCCGAACCAGGGCCAGGCGGACCCCGCAGTCCTTTTCCAGGTAAAGGCAGAAGGCCATACGATTTTCTTCACGAATGAAGATGTGGTCCTCGTTACAGATAACGATGGGACGCCGTTCGTGTTCTCAACAACGGTTGCAGGGGCAAATCCCGCTGCTGAAGTCGTGGGTGTGGACCCGCTTCCCGGTACCGCCAATTTTTTGATTGGAAATGATCCGGCATCCTGGCGAACTGGACTTGCGACCTACGGTGGCGTGGAATACAACAATGTCCTTCCCGGCATCGACCTGACATATCGCGGCACCAACGGGGTCCTCAAGCGTGAGTTCGTCGTGGCCCCGGGGGCAGATGCGTCCGGCATCGTCATTGTCTATGATAACATTGCCGGACTCGCGTACGGCCCTGGTGGCACACTGCAGGTAGAGACGCCGGCCGGTATCGTAACTGAGACCGCACCGGTATGTTACCAGGTGATTAACGGAAAGAATGTCGGGGTCCCGGCACAATATGAAATCCTTGGCGATAGCAGGGTTGGGTTCAGTTTCGGGGCGTATGATACT
>JBAXMF010000458.1:0-2522 GCA_037134435.1 Methanomicrobiales archaeon
ATCTGTGCCGGGAGCGCGCTCGTGAAGAAAATGCAATCAAAATCCTCCCGTTCAACAGCCTTTACAAAGGATGCAACCCGCTCATTGTGTACCTTTGCGGTCAGGGGGGAGACTATGAAGCATTCATGACCATAACGGGCACAATATTCCTTGTCCTTCTCCTCCTTACCCTTCAGCCGGGTGATGGCGATCTTCATTGCCATATCATCATCCCTCTCATATATCACAGTATGCATTTCGATTCCTTTATCCCCGGCCTTCCCAAGCATACCCTGTGATCGGGATCATCGCCGGTACGTTTGCAGGGGTGTTCCTGGGGATAATCAGCGGGCTTTTTCCCGGGGTCCACTCAAATACCCTTGCGGCCTCCCTGCTCGGTATGCAGGCGTTCCTCCTTCCGGTTATTGGTATTGAAGCGCTTGCCGCGACAATGTTTGCCGCGTTGATCACCCATACCTTCCTTGACAGTATCCCCAGTACTTTCCTCGGTATCCCGGATCCGGATACTGCTCTTTCAGTACTCCCTTCCCATATGCTTTGTCTAGAAGGGAAAGGACAGGAAGCGGTGAGGATTGCGGCACTTGGCAGTGCCTGTGCTGTCATACTATCGATACCTCTCTCGGTACTCCTGTTCTTTGTTCTCCCCCCGCTCCAGCCATATTTTGACTGGTGGGTGGGTATCGTACTGATTGCCGTTATTGGGTACCTCGTGGTAGAGAGTGAATCACCGGGCTGGGCACTGATAATTTTCGGGATAACCGGCCTGCTCGGGATTTTCACCTTCCGGTACGCATTTCTCGGGTGGCATACGCTGGGGGAATCAGGGGTACTGATGCCCCTTCTCACGGGTATGTTTGGGATATCAGTACTCCTGTTCTCATCACGGGGGCCTGTGCCGGAACAACGGTTCAGCGGGATAGGGATGACCCGGAGCGAGATCGGGAAAGGGACCGTTATCGGAACTATCGCCGGTACTATCGTTGGCTGGCTCCCCGGGCTCTCGAATGCGACAGCAAATGCGGTACTCTGTTCGAAGACGGACTACCGGCGGGACAGGAGGGGGTATATATTTTCCACGAGTGCAGCAAACACGGCAAATGCAATCATCGGGCTTGCAGCCCTGTTTGCGATCGGTAGAGAGCGCAATGGCGTCATGGTTGCCATTTCATCGGTTGGAGCACCTTCAATGGCATCCCTGCTGGTATCAGGTGTACTTGCCGCCTGCCTGGCATACCCGATTACCATCTGGATGTCAGGGTATGCGGACCGTCTGAACGGCATCGACGGGAAGGTGCTGAATTATACTGCCATTGGACTTATTATCCTGATTAGTTTCCTTATTGCCGGGCCATTCGGTCTTTTCATCCTGGCACTCGCTGCTATCGTGGGACTCATCCCCGGGATGGTTAATATTTCCCGGGTGTTTTGTATGGGGGCGATAATGGTACCGGTTATTCTCTATTCATTTGGAATTGGTGGGTTCTGAAGGGAGAATACCCAACGATGGATCCTAATGGTCTCCCAAGAGTCCCTGGTTGATCAGGTACACTAGTATAATAGTTGGGAATAACCCAAGTTATTCCCATGCAGTCATACTGGTTTGGCGATGTAGGTGAAAATGGATGTACACCATACCAAGGTGGGCCGGAGGCCCTGGCAAAACGGCTTGATACCATCAAAATATCTCTTGGTACATTCGTCCCGTTTGACTGGAATGATGCAGGGAAATGTAGTTTTACCCCCAATCGTGAGGAATACATCAGGAAATTACGGGAGCTCTGCTTTTACCTGGCGGAAGCGGGGATTACCCGGCAGTATGAAAGCCGGGACGCAGAATTGCTGCAGATGGTACGGACACTTGACCAGCTGGACGATGTCTCAAATGTACTGACCGAGCGGGCACTCGAGTGGCACCGGATTAATAACCCGGGTTTTTCCAGGAAATACATGCGCCTTCCGAAGCAGAAACTGCTCCCGATGATGAAACGGGGTGGGAGCCCGGCATTCCGCCAGATTATTAATGAAATTGAAAATCTCGCGTCTGCTCGGACGGCTCTCATGAAGGAAGTGTCACGGCGTGCTGATGAGGTCGTACCCAACTGCAGTGCCCTCCTCGGTGGCCTTGTTGCAGCCCGCCTGGTCTCCCAGGCGGGGAGTCTCCAAACGCTCTCACGGCTTCCGGGGAGTTCAATACAGGTCCTTGGGGCTCGCACGGCATTGTTCTCGCATATGAGGGGTGGTACGCCACCACCAAAACACGGGATCATTTTTCAGCACCGGAGAGTCCACAACGCGCCGAAAGAAGTCAGGGGGAAAGTGGCACGGGTGCTTGCAGCAAAGCTCGCAATAGCGGCACGTCTTGACCATTACCGGCAGGAGCTGGCGCCGGAATTCATTGAATCCGCCCAGGCCATGATTGACAATGCCGGGAGTGCCACATGATCTGGGTTGAAAATGTGTTGGTCTCCCCGGGAGAAGGTGGCGTATACGGTGAGCGGATGCTAAAGGAATACCGTGTCTGG
>JBAXMF010000459.1:0-2514 GCA_037134435.1 Methanomicrobiales archaeon
CCCCGCCTGCCGACCAGAGGCGATATACATCGAAATTGAACTGGTACGCATGGGACCTCCGCCGCACACTTCGACCAGTATCATCTTCGCTCACAACGGTCCGGTCTGTGAAACTGATCGCCGGACACTTATCGAGAAGTCCTGAGTACGTCTGGCCCCTGCAATTGTACCCCTGGAGGGCCCGGTGGACTGACTGGTAGGAAAGGTTCGTTGCCTCCTGGAGTTGCTGGATGGTAAACTCCACATCCCCTCGCTTCGAGATGACGACGAGCATCTCTGCCTCCCGCCGTGTCAGCTTTGTCTCCTGCCCGCCTACTGATCCATTCAGCTGCCCGAACAGGATTGCAGCCGCGTAGAAATCCTCGAGCGTGGCCACAATATACGACCCGCCGGTCTCAAGCGGAAAACGTTCCCGCTGCATAGAGAAGAGCAGGGCATGGGCCTTGATGAGCGAGTAGAACATCTCCGGGTTCCGGCGGTTCGCCTTTGACTGGAACTCGACATGGGTCGAATACGGGATCACCACGTGCAAACGCTCGCGCCCGAGAATCTCCCACATTGCCCGGCAGGTGAGGACCTCGGGCCGGGTGATGTTGAGGTTTTCTGGGACTTCCCCTTCCCGCTTTGCCATCTCTACCAGGACCGCTGCGTCCTGCTCGGGAGAATCATCGATCCAGCAGGTGAGCATCCGGTTGAATACCTGGTCATCACCTGACCCCTCGACTTTCGCGATCCACCAGATGCAACGCTCGGGAATACTGCATACCATCGACTTTCGTTCCTGGCTGACAGTCCGGTAGTTGATCGGTTTCCTGAATGACGAAGTGGCGCCTTTCAGGATCTCCTGCATGTCTTCGGACAGCAGCTTATCATCGAATACAATCGCGGTCCCGGGCTTCAGGTCGTCCATGTAAAACAGCGCCTTGTTGGACATCGCCCCTTCCAGCCGGAACCGTTCCGGGACCTGGAGGAGTATCTTGTTGAACGTGTCGCTCTTACCCTTCCCCGATTCGCCGCTGACTGAAACATGGAGGCCGTTGTTGTTGTCCACATAACGGGAAGCAAGGCTGACAATCAGGCATTCAGCGGGGACTGCATCACCCACATGGTCAAGGGCGAACGTGCCAAGCATGGCCTTCAGTGGGTCTCCGTGCTGCAGCACCGTCATAGCCTCATCGTAATGCGGGATATCCGCAATGACGGTAGCTGAGGATGGGACCGGCGGTGGCCCGCCTGGTGGCCGGGGTTTGGTGCTGGTTTTACGTTCCACCGGTGGTTCATAGCGGTCCTGCAATTCTTTCCAGTGTTGTTTCTTGCTACCCCCACAGGTGGCATGGTGACACCCGGCGAAAATCCCACCGCTATGGAACTTGATTGCAAAGGCACCATCTTTGTGAGCCGATGAGAACGGGCACTCGTCCAGGCTGTACAGGGTTCCTCCCTTGATCTCTTTCTCATAGGTCACACCATGCCCATGGTCACTGAGCCATTTTGGCAGGTCAAACTTGGTATCAGGCTGGCTTCCGGCCTTGGGCCGGGCCGCTGCCGGTGCAGCGGGGGCGACCGGGAGGGCGCCGGCCAGCCGTTCGAGCTGTTCCTTACTTACGACCTCGATACATTCCGGGCTTGTAATTACCCGGGACCTTCGGTGTGGTCTGGTCTTTGTGTTGTCACCCTTCCGTGAAACGGTCCCGTAGAGTTTCCAGATCCTTGCCGCATTGTGGTTCGCCGTGTCGATATTGGCAAGATCGTCAGAGAATAGTGCGGAAAGCGTTTCCAGGCATTGCTTTACCAGTTCAAGTGATGCCGGATCATTCGGCAGGTCAATACGGTAGAGCAGGTGTGCACCATTACCAGAATCCGCAACAATCGGTTCCGGGAACCCCCATTCGGTAAGGAAACTGCCAATTATTCCAGCCCGGTCAATTGCTGCCTGGTGCTCTTCTTCGGTGGATGATACACCAGATGGCCGGATAGGATCGATATCTACCGGCAACCATCGCCGCCGGATAATGTCGGCGTCTGCCGTGGTCGCGTCCTTCTTCGATAGGCGCATCTTGATCCGGTTTGCACGCCGGGATAACAGGGAGGGGTTCACCTCGTTCAGGGTGACATAAATCCCCTGAACGCTCACGACGCCATCAAGCACGGATACTTTTTCTGCCAGTCCCTGGTGCGAGTCAAAATAACCGGAGGCCATGCCATCGTCGGTTATCACGCGCACTTCGATTACATGGTCAGATGCAAAAAGTACCGAAGCCGATGATACGAAGTCATCGGTCATTGTCCCCCGTTTCAGGCAGCTCGCCGGGTCCGTCAATAATCAGACAAAACCAGTGCGTCTCGTCCATAAACTGTTGGGGATACGCGGCGTAGCAAAGGCTGCCAATGCAGAACACAGTCCCGTTGGAGTCGGAGATGATCGGGCATACCTTTGTTTTCATCCCGGTATCTGGCAATTCACATGCCATGATCGAGGACCTCGCTGATGCCGTCAGACAAAACGGAATAAAA
>JBAXMF010000460.1:0-2506 GCA_037134435.1 Methanomicrobiales archaeon
ACCCGTTCGGGGCATTGACATTGTAGCATAATGCGGGGTTGCCGTCGATAGTGAAGCTTATCGGGGTGCCGTCCGGGATACTGCCCATGACCGATAAGCGCTGGTCTGTAAAATTGGTCCCACCGTACTGACCGGGGACGGTCACCTGGATTGGGTTTTCATATGTTCCGACGAGGACTCCCGTGCCTGTTGCCTTGATCATGGTACCGTAGGGTGCCGGCTGGCTGTTGGCGACGGTGACCATGCCGTAGAACTGCTGAGGGATTACGGGCGGGGCGGACGGGTCAATGGATGGCGGCACATTTGTTGGTGCTGCGGTAGGTAGTTGTGTTGTTGGCTGCGCCGTTGGCTGCTGGGTGGGTGCCGGGGTCGGTGTCTGTGTCCCACCGGAACTGACGGTCAACGCGAGAGATGTTGAAGTGCCGGCAACGTAACTGACCTGCTGGTCTGCTTTTGCACCGTTTACGTAGAAGGTGACGACCGCAGGGCCTGACATATCTGCTTCAGTTGCCTGGACGACCAGTCTCAACACAAAATTTCCAGCTCCTCCATAGGAACCGGCAACACTGGTGATGATTGATCCCCTGTCTGCTCCGTTTACCTGGGCCCGGACCTCGCTGTGTACCGGGGCAGGGACTCCCCCGTTTACGGTGACGGTCCCATAGAATTCCTGTGGCAGGGGAGGTACGGCCGATACGGTTGCTATTCCGAACAGTGCAACAAAGAACAGGCAAAAAATAAATGTGGGGGTTATTCGGAATTTTTTGTTCATCTTATACACCAATTGCTGATAGGTTGCCCGGGGTCATCATGTAGAGCCAGTACCCCTTCGTTGGGTATTGCAACGTGAACTCGGTCTGCGGGTCACCGTTGAAGATGGTTGGGTCATATTTCTGGGTGGCTGCGTTGAACCCCATTGATGTCGTCCAGTTCGGCTTGACCGAGAGGTAGGTGTTCCGTGCCGGCTGCTGGGTTACACCGGTGAACCCGATGCCGTTCCATCCTGCCGGAAGGTTTCTTAATGGCGGTAGAGATTGCGAGGCCGGGTCAAAGTTTAAGTTCACTACGGTGCTTGAGGTCGAGTAGATCCAGATACCCCAGAGTGGCCTGATTGGCGTGGTTGAGATGACCGGGACCCACTGTGGTGGGCTCATTGAACCGTCCCAAATCCATGCAGAGCGTCCGCCCATGTTCACACCGCTGAATATCATACCGGTGTTAGACCCGGATGCAAGAGTCTTTGGTGTTGAGACAAAGTTCCAGCCGGTTTTTAATTCAATTTTACTCGGGTCAACCGGGGGTGGTGTGGGTTCGGATGTGACCGTGATGTAATTCTGCTTCTCTTTGGTAGATGTTTGCCCCTCATTCCTGGCGGTTAATGTTACCGTGTAAGATCCGGCTTGTGTATAGATATGGGTCGGGTTCTGGGCGATGGAAGAACCTCCGTCACCGAAGCTCCAGGTCCACTGGGTAGGTAAAGGTGAACCCGTGGTTTCATCGGTAAAGTCTACGGTTAATGGTTTCAGGCCAACTGTCTGGTCGGCTTCAAAGTCTGCATTAAAGGGACTTACACCTACCTGGATGTAAGCCGGTTTGGACAATGACTGGCTGAGACCTAATTTTGATATTGTCAATGTCACCGGGAATGATCCCGTGGATATGTAGGTGTGAGACGGGTTCTGGACTGATGAGTACTGGCCATCACCAAAGTCCCAGAACCAGCTGGTTGGTGATCCGGTTGACTGGTCCGTGAACTGGACCGGGAGCGGTGTCAGGCCGCTCGTTGGGGTGCCGGTAAATGCTGGCTGGATAGCAAATCCAGCATGGATGTAATTCTCCTTGGTAATGACATTACTATAGGTTATTCCTTCGACAACCTTGGATGCGGTGAGTTTTACCGTATAGTTTCCTTCATTCAGGTAGATGTGTTGCGGACTTTGCAATGTGGAGGGTGTTGTGCTGTCACCAAAGTCCCATGACCAGTTGGTTGGGTTACCCATTGACTGGTCAGTGAAGGAAACAGTTAATGGTGAACTACCCGATACAGGAGATCCAACGAATCCAGCGGTCACCGGGGTTACAATGACTGTTATCAGGTTTTCCTTGATAATCGGATCTGACCATCCGCCATCGTTATATGATCTAAATGTTACCGACCAGTTGCCCGGTTTATTGAACGTATATACCGGACTTTGGATATCAGATAAGCCACCATCTCCGAAATTCCATTCCCAGGCAGTAAGTGCCTGGCCAATGGACTGGTCCGTGAAGTTTACGCTGAATGGTGCATATCCGGTCGTTGGCGATGCACTAAATGCTGCTGTGGGTCTAGTGTGCCGAATGTAGACTCCATCGGAATATACCTTGATATTAGAACCCTGGGAATTACTTGCGGTAAGCTTTGGATAAAATTTACCTGCCTTTAAATAGGTATGAACTGGGCTCTGGAGAGACGAAGTCTTCTCAATTGTTGATGCATAAGGATCGTCAAAGTCCCATAACCAGG
>JBAXMF010000461.1:0-2503 GCA_037134435.1 Methanomicrobiales archaeon
CCATCGGTCTACGGGTTATGAGCCCGTCGGGATATCCTGACTACCCTACCTCGCTGCTCTGGAGGTTATTATATAACCTCTCTCTACTCTTATAGTTTACTCATATCCCGTCTTTTCCGGGTGCCTGAAGTGAACGAGGGATTAATAATTTCAGCGGACGATACGGGAGGTATGGATGATGAGCTCATAAAGATCCGGCAGAAGAAGTTAATGGAAATGCAGGAGCGGATAAGGGTGCAGTCCGAAGGTAAAGTCCTCCACCTTGACCAGGGCAATTTCATTGAATTGTTATACGCGCATCCGGCACTCGTGGTGGATTTCTGGGCAGAATGGTGTGGTCCCTGCCGCAGTGTTGGCCCAGTGGTAGAAGAACTGGCCCGTGAATATGCCGGCCGTGTGACATTTGCAAAGTGCAACACGGACGATAACCCTGCTATCTCGGGCCAGTTTACAATATCTGCTATCCCCACTCTCATCTTCTTCCTGCGGGGGAAACTGGTTGACCGTGTTACCGGTGCGTATCCGAAAGAGGCGCTGAAAAAGCGGGTGGAGACTGCGTTTGGGTCTTCCGGGAAGATGATCTGAAAAAAATACGGTGCAGCCCGGACCATTTACTCACGGTTCACCTCTATCGATTACATCTGAACCTCATGAAGTATCCTGCACATCTATATTGGTTTTTGAATCGTCCCCCTTGAGTCATCACCAGGTAGAGCTGACCACAAAGGCAAGATATCACCTTCTAAATATGATAGTAACATAGATGGTACAGAAAATATACCCCTGATTAGTAGTTGATATCACGTAAGTGTGGGTGTTACAATTGGAAGAAAAAGGTACAGACCAGAGCCAGACAATTGTCCTCGAGGATAATGATGATTATTTTATTGAGCTCTCAGAGTACCTCGAGGTACTGTCCAACCGCCAGCGTTTGAAAATTTTGAAGATGCTTGAGAAGGGACCAAAAGAGGTCAGAAAAATTGCTGCCGAGATTGATACCAGCTATGAAAATACGAAAAAGCACCTGGACAAACTCCTCAGCACCGGGTTGATAAAAAAAGAGGCCGGACTTGGCCAGGCAACTTCAAAAGGTGTCCACCCAGTCTGGAAATATTCCCTTATCCCCGGGGCAATGGAAGCAATTGTCCGGAACCTTGGCCTGTTCTCCAATATCAGGATCAACCCGGCAAATACGGAGCTGCGGGAACAGCTCGATGCGGTCAGGGGAAGAGTGGCGGAAGAGCTCCTCGCTCCGACGCCATCGGTCGTGATGCTCGGCGGTCCCGAGGACGGACGGGTCTTCCAGCTTTCCGGTACCGAAGTGCGTATCGGCCGCGTTGACCCAAAGAGGTCTGGCAGCTATGAACCCGGCCAGGATGTCATACTCTCTGCAGAGTATACAGCGGTCAGCCGGGTCTCAAAACCGCATGGGAAATTCATTGAAGAAAGCGGGCAGTGGTATATCGAGGATGCAGGGAGCACCGGTGGGACAATGGTGAATACGGTTGTCGTCACACCTGAAAAACGCGTACCCGTTCATGACGGGGACCTGGTGGAACTGGCAAAGGGAATATATGGTGCAAAACTCCTTGTCATCATGCCAGGCAATGCCTGAAGAGAACCGATATATATCACCGGAATTTTATCAAAAACATGAATCACCTGGCTCAAAAACGGTCCGATCCCACCCGGGTACTCCTGTGTATCCTGGTCATCGGGGTGATGCTGGCGGTTTCAGTTACAACTGCGGCATCTGCTTATATAATTACCGCGACAGCGGGAAGTCATGGGTCAATAGAACCGTCAGGAACGGTCCCCGCTAGCCCCGGCGACTCGCAAACGTTTTGGATTACCCCTGAGTCCGGATACCACATTGTAATGACAATTGACGGAACGGTGATCGCTGGATCTCAATTATACACCTTTACGAATGTCAATTCTGACCATACCATATCAGTGACGTTTGCTCCTGACATCGGATCCCTTGACGTCAGATCAGACCCGAAGGGTGCCATCATTTATATCGATGGAGTTAACGTTGGGCTGACCCCGGAAACGGTGGAAGTCTCAGCTGGGACACATGAATTACGGCTAACTTATGTGGGGTTCGTTGATGATACCAGTACGGTGATTGTGGGGAAAGGCAAGACGACAAAGGTTGACAGGAATCTTGTCCAACAGACCCCAACAGCAACAACACCGACGACAACTCCAACAGCAACCACCCAAGTATCGGTGAGTTCGATACCGTCCGGAGCCTCAGTGTATCTGGATGGAACGAATAAGGGGGTTACCCCCCTGACGATCCCCTCAGTTTCGTACGCTACCCATACCCTGCGAGTCACGTACCCGGGGTACCAGGATAGCATTAATCCGGTTACTGTTTCAGAAAGTTCGCACATCTATGCCTATACCTTAACGGCAACAACTCCAACAGCAACCACCCAAGTATCGGTGAGTTCGACGCCGTCCGGAGCCTCAGTGTATCTGGATGGAACGAATA
>JBAXMF010000462.1:0-2496 GCA_037134435.1 Methanomicrobiales archaeon
ACCTGAAGGGTAAGATATTCCGTATCGGTAACATGGGTTCGGTCGGGGCCCCGGAAATCCTTGCGACCCTTGCTGCAACGGAACACGCGCTCAGGAAACAGGGTTTTAACATAAAAGGCAACGGCCTGCAGGCCGCCTGCGAGGTGCTCGGATGAAGGTCGGTGTAGCCGATACCACCTTTTCACGAGTAAATATGGGTAAAATTGCCATCGAAGAGCTGAAGAAGCATGCCAGCGTGAGCATCGAACGGGTGACGGTACCGGGCATCAAGGACCTCCCGGTTGCCTGCAAGAAGCTGATCGAAGAGAAAAACTGCGAAATTGTCATGGCACTCGGGATGCCGGGCGGAAAGGAAAAAGACCGCCTTTGTGCCCATGAGGCCTCGCAAGGGCTCATCATGGCCCAGCTGATGACAAATACCTATATTCTCGAGGTGTTTGTCCACGAGGATGAGGCGAAGGATGATGCAGAACTTGCATGGCTTGCCGCCAGCCGGACGCGGGAGCATGCGGTAAATGCCGTGAAACTTCTGCTCTACCCAAAAGAACTACAAAAAGATGCAGGGACGGGGCAGCGGCAGGGTTTCGAAGATAGTGGACCCGCCCGGCAGTAAGATATACTGTTTGGGACATTTTATGAATAATCAGTAAGGATACAATAGTTGAGGAATTACATGGCGCAAAAGACGATAAAACTCGGATTTGTAGTCGCTGAATTCAACCGCGACATCACCTACATGATGGAGATCGAGGGGCGGGAACACGCCGCGTTCCTTGGTGCTGAGGTATCTGAATGCATCTACGTCCCCGGGGTATATGACATGCCTCTGGCCATCAAGAAGATGTTAAAGGACGGAAATGTTGATGCAGTGGTCACGATAGGCTGTGTGATCGAAGGGTCCACACAACATGATGAGGTCGTGGTGCAACATGCGGCAAGAAAGGTAATCGACCTCTCGCTCGAATTCGGGAAACCCGTCACCCTTGGTATATCAGGGCCCGGAATGACAAGGCTTGAGGCGAATGACCGGATCGATTACGCAAAACGTGCCGTTGAATCTGCAATAAAACTGGTCCAGAGATTGAAATGAGGGAATTGTCCGGCAAGATTGCCGGTATTGCCCCGTCGGCCACGATGGCCATCTCGAATGAAGCCAAGAAGATGCAGGCAGCCGGGATTGATGTTATCAGCCTATCTATCGGAGAGCCTGATTTCGATACACCCGAACATATCAAAGAGGCCTGCATCGACGCACTCCGGAGAGGTGAGACCCACTATGCCCCAAGTAACGGCCTCCCTGAACTGAACCAGGCAATTGCTTCGAAGATAGAGGTGGAGAACCATTTTCCCTGCAGGAAAGAGGACGTTATTGTTACCTGCGGTGCGAAAGACGCTATTTATGAAGCCATGGAGGCCGTTCTCGACCATGGTGATGAAGCAATTATCCTTGACCCGTCCTGGGTGAGCTACGAACCTTGTGTTCAGATTGCAGGTGGCAGGCCCGTTCACCACCCGTTGAATATGCGGATGTTCCAAGTCGATGATTCCCTGGTTGACCGGATCACGGCACATACCCGGATGATTGTGATCAACTCCCCCTCCAACCCGTCCGGTTCCGTGCTGGACAAAACGTCACTGCGGCTGATCGCTGATACCTGCGAAGATTATGACCTTATCGCATTGTCAGATGAAATATATGAGAAATTGTTGTATGGAAAGGAGCATATCTCGCTTGCCTCGGTCGGTGATATGGCGGAACGGACGATCACGGTGAATGGGTTTTCGAAAGCCTATGCCATGACCGGGTGGCGCCTCGGTTATGCAGTAGCACCACCAAAAATTCTCAACCGGATGTCCATTGTCCAGCAGCACACGATCAGTCACCCCACGAGCTTTGCGATGTGGGGCGGGCTTGCAGCGATTCAGGGTAACCAGTCGTGCGTTGAAATGATGAGGCAGGAATTTGCCAGGCGCCGCGATTTCCTGATGAAGGAGCTCTCGGAGATGGGATTTGAGTCAGCTCCTGCAGATGGGGCATTTTATGCGTATATCCGCGTCGAAGGAGATGATATGGAACTTGCGGAGGAATGGCTGAAAAAACTGCATGTTGCAGTGACACCTGGTACAGCCTTCAATTCTCCTGGGTGGGAACGGCTGTCATACGCGACATCGATGGCCAGTCTCGGTGAAGCAGTGAAACGTATAAGGGCATCAGTAACCCGATAATAACTTTTTTTGAGGGCAAATTTTCAATTAACAATAAAATCCTGCGTATAATTGTGTAACAATCCCCAGGCGTGTCACCCTGGTTGAAAAAAGGC
Source organism: Methanomicrobiales archaeon (assembly GCA_037134435.1). Taxonomy (GTDB): domain Archaea; phylum Halobacteriota; class Methanomicrobia; order Methanomicrobiales; family Methanospirillaceae; genus CAIKOD01. Next base: position 2,322 of record JBAXMF010000462.1, read on the forward strand.
GTTTTCGGGGATATTTTTATATTAAAAACCAGCGGTTTTTAATATCATTACATGACAACATATGGATTGAAATGAACCAACGTTGGCTCTGATGAAGGGATGAAAAGGTAGTACCGGGATGTCCCTGAGCAGTCATCTATTCAGGAATGGGAGGGACCTTTCTGTGAACTATCTA
>JBAXMF010000463.1:0-2492 GCA_037134435.1 Methanomicrobiales archaeon
GAAAGCCTGACCCGTAAATCCCGTAAATCTCACAGGCCGCGGGTTTTCAGTCCGGGACCAAAAAAATAAGATTGGCAGGTCCTGGATAGCGCTCTAATTCAGCAGGTCCCTGCCCATCCGGTATGCCCGGTCCATGAATTCCGGTTTATCCGTCACCGGTGGTTTGACTCCGGAATCGAGGTCATAAGCCACAAGATAATCTCTCCTGGTGAGACCTGTTAACCCAACCATCTGCATGAACGTTGTAATAGGGGTCTCGAACAGGCGGGCATCCGGCTGGTTCTGCGTGAAAATGAACGAGATCTTCATGGATCCGGGAAGTTTCGGACTTAAGTTCATCCCGATATACGGGAACATCCGGTCGAGCCAGAGCTTGGTCTGGGCCGAAACACCGGCAAAGTAGATGGGGGTGGCGACGATAAGGCCATCGGACTCCTGCATCAGCTGGTGGACCCCCTGCATGTCGTCTTTGATCGCACATGCCGCCACATCGTTTTTCTTACAGTAATAGCAGGCCTGGCAGCCCTTGATCTTCTGGTCGTTTAAGAAGATCGTTTCAGTCTCAATACCCTGTTCTTTCAGCCCACGTTCGGCTTCCCTTGCGAGGACGGCAGTGCTGCCGTTCTTCCGCGGGCTCCCGATTAGTAGGGTAACTTTTGTCAATTGCAAATCATCTCCTGTTCAACGTGGCTATTGGGATGTGACCAGGCGTGCACCCAGGTCAAAAGCCTTATTGCAGTCCTCTGGGAATACCGTCCTCCGCCGTTCCTTCCGATCCTCCGGGTCTACGTAGCTGAATACCACCTTGTCATAGTCTGGGAACTGGAGTGTCTCGAAGGAAAACAAGGTTTCCGAATGCCCGAAGGTACGGGCAAGCAGATGTTCGTTCAACCCGGTATGCACAGGGTATTGGTACTCGCTCATCTGTTGTGCGGAAACGTTCATGGTGTAAATGAAGGCCGTGGGGATTTTCTTTTCAAAGAGAGAGACGGGTGGACGGGTATACATGTGGTAGGGGAATATCAGCCGTTCCATAAAGCACCGCATCATCCCTGTCACTGTGCCGAAATAGATGGGTGAGCCGAGGATCAGAGCATCTGCGTCCGGTATCTTTTCCAAGACAGGGGTCAGCCCGTCCTGCACGACACATTTCCCGTAGCTCTTCCCACCTTTCAATTTACACGCGAAGCAGCTGGTGCAGCCGGTATATGTTAAGTCATAGAGATGGACCAGTTCCGTTTCCGCTCCCCGGGATGCTACACCGTCAAGGGCGGACTCGAGCAAGGTCGCGGTATTCCATTTCTTTCGTGGGCTTCCGTTGATTGCAAGGACGGTCATTTTCTTGTTCCTTTCTATTTTTCCCGGTGGACTTTTTATAGCCACTTCACCTCAAGCGGTTTGCGCCGGGGGAGCCCGTAGACCTCGAACAGCGGGTGGCCGAACATCATGGCATAGGCACTTTTCCGTCCGGCTGGAATACCAATCTCCTTCTGAAGCGGCTCATACGATGCCGCAGCCATCGCGACAAATCCAGCCCAGCAGGTCCCGATACCAAATGCCGGTGCAGCGACATCGACATGGGTGAGGGCGATAATCGCATCAACGGACGCCATCGGGTTGCCGTCCGGGATGTGGGCGAAGAGCAGGTGCGGGGCCCCACGGCAAATGACATCACGTCCCCCGTCCCATACACCTACCAGCATCGATATATAGCCACTCAACGGGTGGTCCGTGTTCTGCAGGGTCTTCATCCACTCCATCGTCAGCCCGGCAATTTTCCTGACCTGCTTTGGATCGTGCACGACAATCCACTGCACCGGCTGCCCGTTGCTTCCTGATGCAGCGTACCGGGCGATATCGAGGAGTTCGAGGACCTTCTCCCGTGGTACCGGAACTTTTGTAAATTCCCTTACAGACCGTCGTTTCTTAAGGTAGAACGCCAGGGTTTCGGGAGAGATTGTTCCGGCACCGGCCGGAAGGGGCACCTTTTCATCCGGTCGGACGTTCAGGAGGAGGGCATCTGACGGGCACGAGACCTCACAATGGCCGCACTGGATACACATGCCGGCCGCTGCATCATGTACAACAGGCAGGGTGTCCGCATCGGCGGGGGTAACAATCGACATCGGGCAGACCTCAGAGCAGGTCCCGCACCGTGTGCAGAGGTCCTTATCAACAAGTATTGTCGTCATTATTCACGAGTCCTTTTTCATACTGTTTTGTTCCTGCAGCATGAGATTCTTTCCCATTAGTTTATGATATGAAAAAGGACCTAGGAACAGTACCTACCATTCTTCTGCAAAATATCTTGATCATTGTAATAAAACCGGCTTTCCTGAATACATACGGGATAAAGTCCAATCATGCAATAATTTTCATCGCGTAATCTTTTGCCGATACTGGGAGCGACAGGACCAGTCACTAACAGACGAATGCAGGAAAGATGAAGTGCCCCGTATTCAGATACTACCCCCTGTGGTCAAAAATTATAA
>JBAXMF010000464.1:0-2488 GCA_037134435.1 Methanomicrobiales archaeon
GTGAAAAGTTATGGAAATGGAAATTATTACCAAGGGCGGGCTCCTCGTCAGGGGAGTCTTTGCATTAATCATCGGGATCCTCTGTTTCGCTGTCCCGCTCAGTATGGAATGGGTAATTGCGTACCTGGTAGGGATCTTCATGCTGGTGATCAGCATCATCATGGGCGGCATCAGTATTTCTTCTGAAACTTCCCCTCCCCACCGGTGGGCTACTTTTATCCTTTCGGTCATCGGGGTTATCGTTGCCATCCTCATCTTCGTTTCACCCGTCTGGCTCATCGTTGTGATGACGATCCTCGTGGCCATCTGGCTGATTGTGACGGGGATTGCTGATGTGGTCTTTGCTGCAACCATGACAAGTGCGCCGCACCGGGTCCTTCTCTGGATTGCCGGTGTTATTGCGATGATCTTCGGACTGCTTATCCTGTTAGTACCGTTCCCGACAAAAGGGGCATTAGTCGTTGTCATCCTTATCGGTATCTTCGGCGTGATTTACGGTATTATCAGTATCGTTGCCGGACTTCTCATGAAAAAGGATGAGACGCTCATTGCCGTAACGGCATAACCACTCTTTTAATTTTTTCCCTTGGAATGCCGCCCAATAACCGGGTTGTGAAATGCTCGAGCCGATTGATGCGAACGTATCACGTGAGGTTCGTATGACAAGAAGCTAATCGGATACTTGTGAGAAAATTACCACGTTATCCATCCAGAGTGTCCCTATCCCGAGATGTTTCGCTGGTATCGGCTATGTGTGAAACCCGGGAGACCACATGAAGAATCATTAATCCTGCATGGGCCAATCTGCCAGGGAAATAAGACTATGGATCTAATAAACCCCTTTATCCGCCGGGACTATCTTTTCTTAACGGAGGCGGTCAAATTCGCAGTCTATATTTTTACTGATAAATTTCGATTTGAGGCAAATTTGTTTTCTCTCACGGTCGTAGTAAGGTGTATTCTCGTACCAGTATGCGAACCCAATTGTTTGAACTTTTTTGATTCGGTAACTTCAGTTTACACTAATTTTGTAGTGATACGAATTTCCCTTGCTGACTCAAACGGATAATCAACAATCTAAAATTAGTTACGGGTACATTACCAACCTATTGCTTTACCAAAATCCCCGGGAGATAAAAAAATTGGAACTCAAGTGGATGAATAAATTTACCAGGGCTCTCCGTCCGGGCATCAGATATGCATTCATAGCACTGCTGTCTTTTTCCGGGGCCCATTATCTCACGTTGTATATTATGGGTCCGGCCCATTATGCCCCGGTGGGTGCACTCTGGGCAACGATAGTCGGCACGGTGGTTTTGGCTGATACCTATGGAAGTACTATTGCAAAAGCCAGGCTCCAGTTATTGGGCGGAGTAATCGGGGCGATAGCAGGTTTCATCTACCTTTCATTTTTTCCTTTCAACATTTTTGGATTGATGGTGATGATCTTACTTGTCGTGTCGTTATGCCATGCCACACAATTTTCAGGCTATTCTGCCGGGGCAGCCATGAACCTGGCAGTAATCCTGATTTTTTCATCGCTCAACCCGGAATTCACCCCCCTAATCAATAGCGGCCTGAGACTTGCTGAAATGGCGATTGGGTGCCTCTTTGCCATAATCGTTGCCTGGTTCCTGCCCGGGGATCCAGATGAGCCGGCCCCCACCATGCCGCATCCGCAGTAATTTCCAAAACCCGGGAGCAACAATTATTTTTACCTTTCAGCCATTCGACAATTGAGTCCGAATATTCATCCTTATGGACATTCAGTGGAAGTCACCCAAAATATTCTTCATTACATTGAGGCATTTCTCAACGTTGTCACGTTGGGGATACCATGTTAGACATGGTTCCAATCAAAAACCTTCTGGTTGTTCTGCCGACGTAACCCTTCTTACCACAAAAGTGCGGAAAATAACCTATATATACCCGGATTAGAAAAACCCACGTTTCAAATAGAGGTGCTATCACACCACCCACACCAGTATACCCCGCTCCTGTTCGTTTAAATCGCCCGTATTCATCTCCGTTTTCCGTCGATACCTATTCAAGCCGATTAAAGCGCTTTAATCCAGATTACGCCAATAATCGGCGCTGGACTATCCAATCCGTTTTACCTGGTGCAGGTCGATCCGGATATTTGCAATAGGTGCCGGGACGAGATGATGGCTGAGGTACCAAGTTAAGGCCTGATATCCTCGTTACCCGACACCATGTACACAACCTGCTGTTTGCACCCGGTTTCCCTGTGGGCGGCAGTTCAAAAAGAGGTGCACCCTTGTTTCTGATATCGTCAGGTTTCGCATTTGAGACGAATGGTCTCTGGATGATTACCAAAATAATTCAACGCGGTACTACGCAGCTGGGCAAGGGAGCTGGCAGGTACTCGTAGCATCGCAAGCTTTGACTGGGGCCGGCGCTAACGGTGAGTATAGATGCATGACTACTCCGACAGGACAACGGAGCACAAGGTTCTGGCAAGTTCGAA
>JBAXMF010000465.1:0-2483 GCA_037134435.1 Methanomicrobiales archaeon
TATGGGACCGGTTCGTAGCGGGATCCGATATGTGGGAGGGCCTTAAACCGTACGAGTCACGACCGAATTGATCTGGCCGGCTATCTATATTCCGGGCCGGACCCCAGTCTCATCTCGCAACGCTTTTTTTCCCTGGAACCAGACAGGGTAAAAAATCCATCACATGAGAAACCCGTAACTTTTCTTTCCCGGTTCCCGTTAAAAAAAGAATAAAATGATGGATTAATACCCGGTCATAACCGTCGAGGCATTATTGATATCGAGGTACCGGTCCTCTGTCCTGGTATATTTGGGCCAGGTAACATTCATCCCGCCGTTCGGGTCCCCTGTTTTTGCGAACCGGGTCCAGAGGTCCACTACATTGTCGGGGACTGACGGATCCGAGGGGCCCTCCAGACCGAATAACAGGTACGTCTCGCTGCCATGGAATGCAATCGGGGGAAAATCCGGACCCGGGATGTGATAGGAGTACCGGTACAGGTACGTGTCCGGGTTCAGCCCGGACATCGATCCGGCTGCGTACTTCGCTGCATCGGCAAAATCGTACCGGGTCATAATCTGGCCCAGCCGGAGCTGGACCTCCTGGGTTGAGTTGGCAGGGTATTGTAAGAGCACGGCATCTGCATCCTGCTTAAAATAGCTCCGGACAAATGCCACGTACTCCGGCACGGTCATATTCGCACCATCGACAAGCGTATCCCCGTCATCGGCGTTTGTACCGATCATCAGGGGTACCGGATTCTGGCGGTGGAGACTAAACGTCTTCTCCGTTGAATTTGGAAGAACCCAACCATCAACCGTAGGGGAGAAATGGGCGCCGTAGTTGGCCAGCCATGCGGATGGATACCAGGGTGTTGCATTAATCACGTCATCGGCACTCATCTTCCGCATCTGTCCAATTGCATCCGGGCCCGTGTAGCCGAGGTTTGCGGCAAAATCCTCTCCGAACTGTTCGGCCTCGGCTTTTGGCCTGACGTGCTTGATCGTAGGGCCGTTATCCCAGAAGGGCCCGCTCTCGATAATTGCATGCTGGTAGAGGCCCTTGCTCTGCGGGCTCGACAGGTGGATAAAGACACTGTCACCTCCGGCGGACTGCCCGAAGATGGTCACCCGGGACGGGTCCCCGCCAAATGCGCCAATATTCCGCTGGACCCACTGCAGGGCAGCCTGCTGGTCGAGAATCCCGTAGTTGCCCGAGCTGTTATGCGGGGACTCGTTATCCAGCTGCGGGTGGGCAAGGAACCCGAGGGCGCCAATACGGTAATTGGTCGTGACGACAACAACGCCTTTCTTTGCAAGCGTTGTACCGTTGAGGTTTCCTACCGCTCCCCCACCTTCTACCGTATTGAATCCCCCTCCGTAGATAAAGACCATGACCGGCAGTTTTTCGTCTGCACTTTTTGCCGGAGTCCACACATTGAGGTACAGGCAGTCCTCGCTGGTAACAACCGCCGGATTCAGGGGACTCTGCTGGGGAGGGTTGGCCCCAAACGTTTTCGTTTCCTTAACCCCGCTCCAGGGCTGCACCGGCATCGGGGGTCTCCACCGTAACTCCCCGGTCGGGGGAGCTGCAAACGGGATACCGAGGAACACCCGGAGCCCGTTCTGCTCGAGTCCCGAGATAGAGCCGGAATCAATCTTTACCAGACCGGGTTCAGCACCTTTCTGGGTACATCCTGCCAGAAATGAAGATCCGATAAGGACCAGGCAGCATACCAGAACACAACTTGTCAGTTTCCATGGATTCATGTGACTCATATCCATCCCTTGTTTTTTTATCAGAAAAGCCAGGTGTTCCCGGGAGGCAGGTCAATCGTTACCGATCCCCCGACACCCTTTCAAACAACTATTGACCAGACTTTCTGTGAGTATGACGCTGCAATACATTAAGACTTTGTACCTGCCGTGATCCGATGGGGGTCCCGGAAAAAGAGGGGGCATTAACGTCAATGTCAGAAATATGTGATAATATGGGGGAATAGTGGTGCTTTGCGTCAGCTCATCATCGCTCGTAGCGGGAGGGCACCTACAAAAAATGGTGGTGAAATCGATTCGCCCCCTCTACCCCACAATATCAAAGGTCTTCGAAAACGAAGTCCATCGCACATCTTCCCCAATATTGAACCGGCCATTGGCCATGAGGTTCTTACCGACATAATTCGTATAACCGAGATCAGTAGTCGTACCAATCCCCGCAAGACTCCTCGAACCAAAACTCAAGGACCCGGTACCCGATCCCGACCCAATCGCAGTAAAGCCAAACGCATCCGGCATCTCTAGGTCAGCCTGATCAATAGACCCAACCGAGCGATACGCCAGGTCGTCAGCCATAAACAGAGAGTGTACAACAACCGTCTCACAATACGGTGTCGCGGTAAAGTTCGCCCCCTCTGCATCGAGAGAATCAACCCCGCACGTCACACCAGAAGCAGCAGCCCCGCAAGAGTGCAGCATCATGCTTTCCTCGAAGATGCCGGGCCCGG
>JBAXMF010000466.1:0-2475 GCA_037134435.1 Methanomicrobiales archaeon
CCTGTAAAAAGATCGCCTTTGTCCCCTGCATGACCGTGATCTTTTTCGTCGCCCCAAGGAAGTACGAATTAAGATCTGCAACCTCAAACCGGTGTGCGAGGTCATTAGGACGCCGCTGCCAGACATTCAGTTTGCTCAAATCAGGTGCGGTATCAGGAGAGGTTGCACTGCTGGCAGCCCCTGCCTGCTGAACAGGAGTTCCACAACTCGAACAGAATGTGGCGCCAGCCCGTACCGGTTGCCCGCAGCTGCCGCAGATCTGCCCTGCTAATAGCTGCCCGCATTGTGAACAAAACTTGTTGTTTTTTTTGTTTTCTGCCCCGCATGAGCGGCATTGAAAGGTATCGAACATTTGAATGGACCTGCCCTATAGCTAACTTAAATCCGAACTGTTATTTATAGATGAGGAATAATCCGGGCAACGCCCATACACCAGGTCTTACCCCCCGGGAACGGGACCAGGCACAGATTGGCTCATCAGGTGACAAGCTGAATCAAAAGGTTAATTACGTTCAATCTGGTAATTTAACGTAGCCGAAATGAGGTGTTGAATCTAAATGGTCATTTGTCAAAATTGTGGAAAAGATACGCCTGAAGGTAAATTCTGTGAGTATTGCGGTGGGTCAATACAGGCGGCGCAGGCGTACCAGCAACCACCACCCGCGACTACCAAGGCACAGGTTAAAAATCCTATACTTGCCCTTATCGCCTCGTTCATCATTTGCGGGGTCGGGCAGATGTACAACGGGCAGATACTCAAAGGCGTGATTTTACTGGTCGTCATGATTATTATTTACGCCCTGGCGGGGTTGGTGGCTCTTATCGTCACGTTATACGCGATGTACGATGCCTACACGACGGCGGTCAAGATCAATAACGGGGAAGTGGTAGAGACCTGGACCACCAGGGCTTGACCCGTTCTGCCCAAATCATTAGGGTGAGGCCGGACCAGGCAGAGGAGGTTTGTGTCCGGCATAACATTTTGTGAGCTGCGCGGTGCGGAGACCGGAACGCCGCCAGCCTGAACATAATTTGCGGCACCCATGGGCACCACCGTGTTTTTATTGGATCCCGCAATCTTTTTTTTGGGGGGGGGGAGCCCGCGCTGGACCTTCGTCAGGCTATCCAAAAATCCTGACCACTTCCATTTTAATACTTGAAAAAACATATTCCGCCACTAACGAGGTACTGATTCTGTATGGCAGGTGCATCACCCATCATTGAATTTTTAACGAAACTTATCCCGGGGTACGATTATCGTGTCCAGAAGAGCCGGCTGAACACGGACCGTTCAGTCCGGGAGAAACTGGCACGGGAATTGAGAAAAGCAGCCGCGAATTTGAAAGAAGTAAGTGATCTCGCGTATCGCGATGAGAAACGGGATATCGTTGACCACATCAAGGACCTTCTGAAAGCAATTGACCTGTTCGTGGTCGAGATCGAGGATGCCCCCTTCGGGCAGTCCCCCCTTTTCAAAGCTGACAAGGTCACCGATGAAGACATCGACCAGATGACCCAGTTCGACCGGAAACTGGTTGAACAGCTGGAGATCATCTCAAAGGCGTCAGAACTCATCTATACACATGTCCTGAAAGGGGAGACTTCAGACATTATCATCCAGGTGAGAATGTTAAAAAAAGAGCTCGACCTCATGAAGAATACGTTCTCTGACCGGCTCGATTATTTCACAAAACGGTGAATGGAGGGATTTGGCAATGGCAAAAGAACCACTATTTTTCAAGGATACAGGAGAGATGGGCGATGTCTTTCTTGCAGCAACGAAAGTAATCGAGCAGGCGCGCTTCTCCCGTGAAGAACGAGTACGGGTTGTAAAAATTTCCGAAGAACGGATCAACCAGTTGACCGGAAAATTTATCGAATATGATGCGGTCAATGCACAGAATACTGAATACCAAAACCAGGTCGGGCAGGTGCGGGTTAAACTGCTCAAGGGTGAATTGACAGGGGATGACGCAAGATCAGCGCTGAATGCCCTGGCAGGCGACCGGGAGGAACTCCGGAAGAAATATGGAGACCTTGCCGGTCTCCTCGATACCCAGATGAATACTATCGATCTCGAGCTTAAAACACTCGGAAATCAGGAACTAGCTCTTACGCGGGAGCGGGACAAGTATCATTCCGCACTCCACCCGGAAGTGAAATGGATCGCGGAAGCTGAATTAAAAGAGATTGCGCGTTTAACCGGGATGCTAACGAAGCGACGGCAATCCCTGGCCGATGAAAAATCTTTAATTAATATCAGAAAAGATGAACTTGCTGAATCACTCGCTCCTGTTGAACCACCCACACTTGTTGAACCAATCTCTCCCGTCGAAACGAATGAACCGGTTGAACCACCCACACCTGTTGAACCAATCTCTCCCGTTGAAACGGATGAACCAGTTGAACCAGCCATCCCGGTTGAAACGGGTGGACTTGTTGAATCATCCCCTCCTGTTGATGACGTAATCAGTT
>JBAXMF010000467.1:0-2472 GCA_037134435.1 Methanomicrobiales archaeon
CGCGTCGCCTCTTCCTTGCCGCCTTGATTTCATCTTCGATTTAGAATTGGAATAAGACATTACTTTCTGACAGGCGGTACTGACTAATACCGGCGCATGAACGGAAGATATCCCGGAAAAGGATTAATATGGCAACATTAAAAAAAACGGTTTTACCAATTTTCTTGGCGACGGTTTGGATAAGCACATCTGAATTTGTAAGAAACGAATTAATAGTTAAATCTTATTGGACAGGACATTACAAATCACTTGGACTGATTTTCCCTTCTGAACCTATTAACGGAGCGGTTTGGGGACTATGGTCTCTATTATTTGCTGTCGCTATTTTTATTATTTCGAAGAAATTTTCATTACTACACACAACTTTACTTTCTTGGTTTGTTGGTTTTGTATTAATGTGGGTGGTAATTGGAAACATGGGCGTTTTGCCTAATGGAATATTGCTTGTTGCAATACCATTAAGTTTGTTGGAAGCATTTTTGGCAAGTTATATCATTAAATTAGCAACCTATAACATGTAATTATGTGCAAAATTGCATCACCAAAATCGTTTTTATGAGATGGACATAATGTCCAGTGTCGATCATTATTTTTATGAATAGCGTTCATTCCCTTCAAAAACAAGTCTGCACATAGATTGATCGGACCAGATCAATGAATACGGGTGGAAAGGCGCGAATATTTGATGGCAAAGCTTGCGAATTTATCGAGGAAATAAAATTGATGATTCAAGAAGGGAATCTCACAATCTTGTTGCCAAATTCATCTTATCCGTTCATAATTGACAAATAAAGGAGGCTCTCATACCTCTTTCTTGGAAAAATAATTTAAAAAAGCATGAAAGGAGCATGTGATGGCAACATTATCACGCATCAGTTGGGATACGAGCTATAGCGTAAACGTTGAAGTTCTCGATGCTCAACACAGAAACCTTTTTGCGATTGTCAATCGTGTGATTAACCTAACTGAAAGCCGTTCTAGTGATTTGTTACCAGCGATCAAAGAACTAATCGATTATTTGTCCGTTCACTTCCGCGAAGAACATGCGGTCATGACAAGTGCAAATTATCCAAACTTATTAAACCATCGCAAGGAACACCTGAAATTTACTGAAACTGTTGAAGAATTTCTGAAAAGTTATAAGGAAGGTGATAAAGAGCTAGGTCTCAAAATGGTAGTTTTTATGAAAGACTGGATCCACGATCATACGAAGAAAATTGATGTGAAATATGGAGAATACCTGCTCAAGTACGCTCCTAGGCTTACGCAGCCCCAGAAATGAAACGAAACATTTGAAAACCCTCTCCGCAGCTATTCCAGGACTGATAGGAGATCATAACTAATACTGAGAATAATATCTAATGTCCCTCAAGTCGATTGTAAAATTGTATCAGGATGTTCAGGATGCGGGACAAAAAGATCAGGTTATTTTGGATTATCTTCATTCTATCGCGACTATTCAGGATGGCTGTATTCAGAATCGGCTGTTGGCAGAATTAATCCGGGAGTATGTTGTTCTGGAGAAAAGAGTGGATGGCCTGCTGAAGAACACCCTTCCTGAAATAGTGGCCAATGAAATAAAGGACAGTGGGAGATTTGCCCCCCGGCCCTTCAATTGCACGATCCTTTTTTCCGATATTGCCGGGTTCACCCGTCTAGCGGAAATAATTCCGGGTAAGACGTTGATCGAGATGCTCGATCGCCTTTTCCATGGAATGGACAACCTGGTCACGAGCTTCCAGGGAACGAAGATAAAAACGATTGGCGACGCCTATATGGCCGTCTTCGGGGCGCCCCTGATATTTGACGATCATGCGGTGTTGGCCGTAAAGACTGGAATGGCGATGTTGGCATTCGTCGATTCCTTTAATAGAGGAAATGATCAGCAGCTTCATATTCGCATTGGTATCCACACGGGCCGGGTCATGGCTGGCGTCGTTGGCAAGGAACGGATGCAATTTGACGTCTTCGGTGATCATGTCAATATTGCCTCCCGGTTTGAGACTTCGGGAAAAGCAGGTCATGTGAACGTATCTCACGAAACTTACATGCTTACCCGGAATATTTTCATATTCGAGGAACGAGGAGAGATCCCCCTAAAGAATAAGGCAAATATGAAAGCTTATTTCGTTGTGAGGGAAAGTTGATGGAGCCGGTGAATCCTCAAAGAGGGTATGACCGACCCATAGAGGTCGCCGACAATATCTACTGGGTTGGATTTCACGAAGAGCGGTCAAACCTCCACTGCAATCCGTATCTTATCGTCGCAGGGGACCAGGCGGTTTTGATCGATGGAGGAAGCCGTCCCGATTTCGCTGTCGTCATGATGAAAATTCTCCAGACGGGAATCGCTCCGGAACAGATTACCGCCCTGATCTATCACCATGTCGATCCCGATTTGTGCGGTTCCATGTCCAATATGGTCGATATCTGTGCAAACCCGGAACTGATCATCCTTTCTGAACCGGACAA
>JBAXMF010000468.1:0-2469 GCA_037134435.1 Methanomicrobiales archaeon
GCCGATCAGTCAACTGGGAACCCGACATTTTATATGTATGATTTCGGTGACGGGATTAATGCAACAGGTAAAAACCAGGTCCATATATACCGCTATCCTGGTACCTATACCGTCACGCTGTCGGTGATGAAAAGTGATGGGAGTACTGGTACAATAATGGGCAATTCTTCCATCCAGAAGGATCTCATTGTTGTCAACAGTACATGATCATTTCAGTTTTCATATCCCTTTTTTTCTGCAAGTGCTGAATATTTGACCCTGCCACCTGGACCGAATGTTCATAAGGATGGATTGGAATCGCATACCGGCCAAAAGGTAATGGTGGAAAAAGGGCACAAAAAAAGGGTCCCACCCTACTCCACCACATCAAACATCTTCGCAAACGACGTCCACCGCATGTCCTCGCCGATTTTGAACCGGACCCTACGATTTCCGCCCCCACCCCTGACCGATGCCATTGGAATCGCTACTCTTTCTGGAAGGGGCGATCGGCATGAGGTCTTGATGGTGAGTGGGTAATTGTGAGGTACCGGGGCTGTCGTCGGATCTCTGGTACTGATGGCGCTGAGAGGACTGAGTGGATGGTGACATAGGGTATGGATAGATGCAGGAAGAAGCCCATGCTTTTTTTACCGTGGAAAACCATTATCTGTTATCGGAACCATGACATCGGCTGCAGAGATTAGGGAAGTCCTGAGGAAATGCCTACCGGAGACCCGGGATAAATATGGCGTGACGTCTATCGGGATCTTCGGCTCCTATGCACGCGGAGAAGCAGTCCCTTCCAGCGATATTGATATCATTGTCGAATTCGATCGGCCGATCGGGTGGGAACTGGTCGATCTTGCAGATCTCCTTGAGTCCCGTCTCCATCATAAGGTGGACCTGGTCATTCGAAGGTCCCTCCACCCGCTTATCCGTGATACCATCCTTGCAGAGGTACAGTACGCATGACTGCCAGGTCTCCCGCGTTATACCTTTCAGAAATACTTTCCTCGATGGATAAGATTGAACGCTATATCACCGGATTATCGTATGATGAGTTCATTCTCCGCGAGGAGACGATCGATGCCGTTGAACGAAATATAGAGAAGATTGGTGAGGCTGCTGCCGCAATTCCGGACGATGTCAGGAACAGGCATCCCGAAGTGCCCTGGAAGACCATCGTAGGCCTGAGAAACAAAGTTATTCATCATTATTTTGCCGTTGATCACGAAGTTATCTGGCAAATTGTCACGAAGAATATCCCGGCGACCAGGGGGAAGATTGCCGAGATACTTCTGGAATATTCCCGGTAAATGGTGGCGGACTAAATCTCGCAATGCCCACTGCGTGGTGGTACGGACCATGAACCGGATGTAGTACCGGACCCGTCGCTTCCCCGGCTCATTATTATCGCAAAAATTCTGTTATTTTCATATTCAATACGCCATCACCCCGACCGATGCCATTGAGATCGTGATTCTTTCCGGAGGGGGGATCGCATGAGGCCTTAATTGGGGTTGCGATTTGCTGAGCTTTATCAAGTAACCAAAAAAGGCCTCACGCCTACCCTACCCCACCACATCAAACGTCTTCGAGAAAGAGCTCCACCGAACCTCCTCTCCGATGTTGAACCGGCTGCTGGCCATGAGGTCCTTACCGATAGAGTTCACATAACCAAGCTCCGTGGTCGTACCAATACCCGCTAAGCTGGAAGAACCGAAGCTCAACGATCCAAACCCAGATCCAGACCCAATAGCCGTAAACGCAAACGCATCCGGCATCTCCAGATCAGCTTGATCGATAGACCCAACCGAGCGATACGCCAGGTCATCAGCCATAAACAGAGACCTCGTAATCACCGTCTCCCAATACGGCGTCGCGGTAAAGTTCGCCCCTTCTGCATCGAGTGAATCAACCCCACACGTCACGCCGGAAGCAGCAGCCCCGAAAGAGTGCAGCATCATGCTCTCTTCGTAGATGCCGGGCCCGGTGGACTGCACCTGGCTTACCGTGTCGAAACGAACGATATCGGAATTGTTCAGCACCTGTGAGCTCTCGTACTGCGAAGGACCGGTGAGGATGTACCCGTCCTGGTATCCTCCGCTCAGTACTTCCTGCCCGATACCGAGTGGTGGGACCTTTGCAAGATCCCCGTTTGATACGGTCCACGTCATATCCGATGAACCGACAAGCGACTGGTCAGAAGATCCCATGAAGGCAACATCAACCGTCGCAGCCTGGGCCGGGGTGATCCCGGTGCATGCCACGCCTAATACAACAGCCGCGAACACACAGCCACCGATGAGCAACCTTCTCCTTTTCGTCAGGCGGTTCATGCCGGGACCCCTTTCCCCGAGCCGCCCGAACCTGACGGGATTCCATATTCAATATTGTACCATACCGAAGGTACGGAAATGGTGTAAACACCCAGCCGTTTGCTT
The DNA here is from genome assembly GCA_037134435.1 of Methanomicrobiales archaeon. Lineage (GTDB taxonomy): Archaea > Halobacteriota > Methanomicrobia > Methanomicrobiales > Methanospirillaceae > CAIKOD01. Next base: position 2,427 of record JBAXMF010000468.1, read on the forward strand.
TCAGCCTCTGCGACCTGCCGGAGCAGGCTTTCCCGCTCTTCAG
>JBAXMF010000469.1:0-2448 GCA_037134435.1 Methanomicrobiales archaeon
TCCGGGGAATACCCGACAAAAAAATCCCTGCCGCATTTCATGCCGGACTCCCGCTCAAGGATTGGCCACATAATCTCTTCTGTTACCCCGGGATACACGGTGGACTCCAGGACCACGATGGCGCCTTTCTTCAGGTTCTGCCCGACAATCTTCGATGCAGATTCAACCGGCTCCATGTCCGGGTCTTTCGCCTTCGTGACCGGTGTCGGGACCGCGATGATAACAAAATCCGCCTGTTTGATCTTTGAAGGGTCGGTTGTGGCCTCGATCTTGTTGCCCGGGATTGCATTCAGTTCATCAACCGCTTTCTGGTTTCGCCGGTACCCGATCGTCCTCAGGTGCCTGGCAAAATCTTCTGCGAGGCGGAGGCCAACATAGCCGAGGCCGACGACACAGACCGTTTTATCGAGAAGTTTTTTTGAGACCACATTGCTGACTCATTTGGTAGAATACATTCTATCATCACATGGGATAGGGCGAAAACATATCGGGGAAAAAGGAGTTTTAGAACAGGGAGAGATTTGAGGGTTTCCGGGAAAAACCGTTTAGCTGGTGGAAACACAAAGAGAGCAGAAAAATTCGTATATTCATCTCAACCTGATGATACGAACATGACCCAGCCCATCGCATAATTAATAATCATCTGACTCTCATAATCACCTATAGTTATGACCGTCAAAACAACCATACCTGTTCTGTCAAAATCAACGGCACATTCGCCACGGAATAATACCCGTGATCAGTCCAGACATGCCACTTCAGAAGAGGATTCCCCGGTTCAGCGTTTGCGAGGGAGAATAAAACTGGAGAACCCGGAGCAGATCCACCAGATTATTTTTGATCCGTCTCTGGAGCCCATTTGATACGAATATCATTGCATCATGGTAAAACGGTATTTATTGATGCAAACATTTTCCTCACGATAATTTTTGAGGCGCCGGAAGCAGCAAATCCTTCGGTCCGGTTTATGGAACACATCCATAATGGTGATGTATACGGTGCAACCTCAGTCATCGTTCTGAACGAGATAATACACCGGCTCCTTATTGCAGAAACTGTACAGAAAGCTCACATAAGCGCGGGCTCTGCTGTTTCTTTCTTAAAATCTCATCCACATTACATCCGGGACGCATCAACGGTATGGGGCTTGGTTGATGATATCAGGAACATTCAGAACCTTAAAATTTATGGGATATCTGAAAATACATTTGCTTTTTCGATCGATATAATGCGCCAGTCGGGGTTGTTGAGCAATGACGCACTACATATCGCATGCATGAATGAGAATTCGATCGACACTATAGCTACTTACGACAGGGATTTTGAAAAGATACCACAGATAAAAGTTTTAAAACCTTAAAAACTACCAAGTTTCCAGTTTGGGATATCTCCCCCTTGGATCCTTCCTTTCAGATAATTCCTGGCAGATAATGAGAGTTATATATGGATGCGATGTTATGGTAACGTTATTACAGCACCGAGGAAAAATCAAATTATTGCTATCTGGCCAGAATACACTGCAAAATATGAATTCTGCAACTTCGGCAGATCTTTCCTGATCCCAAAGACGTTCCAGCCGGATATTCGTATCAACAAGATTCACCCCGTACTGATACCGAGCCGGGCAAATATCATGGAAAGTTCGTTCATGAGGGCAATGTTGAGGTCATGCGAGGCATTTTCGAGTGACCCGTGGCAGCCTCGGCGGTCCCTTAAAGTATCAGGGATTTGCAGACGTTGGGGACAAGTCCCCGTACAACTCTGATAATATGTCAGGTGCCTGTTTGTCCATTGCAGGAACAAGCTTGTAAATATTAGGCAGGGTGTGCGGCGGATCGCCGGTGTTGGAGAGGTTTCGGAGAATACCGGGTAAGATCAGTCCCTGCCGCATTCCCGCTCAAAAATTGGCCCCAGGATCCCTTCAGAAACACTTGGGATACAGGAAGGACTCAAGGACCACGATGACGCCTTTATTTCATGTTCTGCCCGACGATCTTCGATGCAGATCCCACCGGTGTCAGGTCAGGGTCTTTGGTTTTCATAACAGGTGTCGGGACTCAGATGATGACAATGTTCGCTTGTGTGATCTTTGCTGGACCGGTTGTTGCCTTGATCTTGTTGTCCGGGGTTGCATTCAGTTCATCAACCGCTTTCTGGTTTCGCTTGTACCCAATCGTCTTCAGGTGCCTGGAATATGCTTTGGCGAGGGGGAGGCCAACATAGCCAAGCCCCTCGACACAGACCGTCTTATTGAGAAGTTTTTTTGATACAGAGGGGCTGACTCCCGTGTATAGGTAGTCTCGCATGGGATGACGCAACAATATATCGGGGAAAAAAGTGTGTTTAGAACCGGGGGTTTCTGGTAGAATAGTAAGTTGGCATACCATGAGGCCTAGGACCTGATCCGAAGAGGTAATGGACATGCAGTTCATTAAAAAAACATTTCCG
>JBAXMF010000470.1:0-2435 GCA_037134435.1 Methanomicrobiales archaeon
TTAATTTTCTTCCTGATGGCAAATATCGAGACAACGATCGCTCCATGGATGATCTTCTTCCAGCAAAGTGCCGTCGTTGACAAAGGGATGGGAAAGAAAGATATCCCCTGGGGGAAGGTAGATACCGTTATCGGGGCAGTCTTCACCGTTCTCGTGGCGATTTTCATTATCATTGTGACCGGAACGTTATTGTATGGTTTGAACGTGGAAAGTGCAGCCCAGGCATCCCAACTCATGATGGGCACGAATCCAATGGTCGGGACACTCCTCGCAATCGGGCTTTTTAATGCCGGCCTTCTTGGTGCTATCTGCATCTCGCTTACCAGTTCGTGGGCATTTGGGGAAGTGTTCGGGTGGGCTCACTCACTCAACAACCGGATACGCGAAGCAAGCTGGTTCTACCTGTACTACATTATCCTGCTGATTACTGCGGGCCTTATTGTGCTGATTCCCGGGGCTCCGCTTGTACTCATCACCCTGTTTGTCCAGGTGATTGCCGTTACCCTGCTTCCTGCGGCACTGGTATTCCTGATAATTCTGTTGAACAACGAGGATATTATGGGGGAATACCGGAATACCAGGTTGCAGAATGTGGTGAGCATAACGATTGTCCTGGCGGTTATTGTGCTTTCGACGTTGTATTCGTTCAGTGTCCTCTTCCCTGAACTATTTGCCTGAGGTGAAAAAATTATGGAAAATCCCGAACCCCAACCAATTGATGATACCAAGGAAGGAAAACAAGAAGGATTTATTCCGAAATATTTCTCAAAAATAATCGAGATTAACAAAAAATATGCGACCCCGAAGATAAAAATGACGAAAGGGGTCAGGATAGCACTCATGGGGCTCAGGATTTACCTGATTGTCCTGGTCATAATCCTCGTCTACAAATTTTTTACCCTGGTATGGAAGTGAGGTGGGAAGAATGGAGCAGATCACAATACAAAACCAGACAACGGGCGATGAGGAATATTTCCTCTCCAAAATTATCGGGATGAAGGTCCGCTGGAATGGAAAAAACATCGGGAAACTTACCGATCTTGTCATTGTTGAGACCGGGAAAATCCCGGAAGTAACCGCACTTTGCATTTCACGGTCATTCGGGTATCCATCCCTGCTTGTCCCGATGAAAAAAGTCCTGTTATTTTCGAGGAGGGAAATAATCCTCCAGATAGAAACCATTGAACAATATGAAAACATGCCGGGTGAATCCGCATTCCTCCTAAGGGATCATATCCTTGATAAAAAAGTCCTTGATATTGAAGACAGGGAAGTGGAGATGGTCTACGATATCCGCATGGTGTACCGTCACCGCAAGCTGTATGTAACTGATGTCGACGTAAGCCGTTTTGGTCTCCTGCGGAGAATCGGGCTTGAATTTGTTTCAAATATAATCCGGAATATTAACCCGGACCGTGAAGAACAGATGATCTCCTGGACCTATGTACAACCGCTTCCTTCGCCGATGGGTAGTTTCAAGGGTAATGTAAAGTTGAAGGTCCTGATGGAGAAACTGTCTGAAATTCATCCGGTTGACCTTGCCGATATCCTTGAAGAGCTCGATAATGAACAGAGGATAATGATTTTATCGGAGCTTGAAACCGAACAGGCATCTGACACCCTTGAGGAAATTGACCCGCATGTCCAGCGGGAACTCGTATCTTCGCTGAACCGGGGACGGGTGATCCAGCTTATCAATGAAATGACCCCGGGGCAGGCTGCTGATATCCTGTCGGTTCTCCCAACATCTGACGCAGAGGAGATTATCGAGGCTCTTGACAAGGAAAATGTGAAGAAGATCCAGGCAATCCTCGAAAAACAGGAAGAGACCATCACGAATTATGCTACCCCGGAATTTATCAGGTTCCCCCCTGAAATAACTGCTGAACAGGCAATGGACCAGTATGCATCGGTTGCCAAAGGAAAGGATGTGATTATGTACATCTACGTGGTCGATAGGGAGGACCACCTTATGGGTGTGATTGATCTTAAGGAGCTCCTCCAGGCAGAGGGCCTTGAAAAACTTGAGGATATCATGGTATTCGAATACATCAGTCTCTCCCCTGACAGTACGTTAAAGGAAGCAAAGGATATGTTTGACCGGTACGATTTCAGATCTCTCCCGGTTACGGATAACGACAAGAGGATGCTCGGGGTAGTGCCGTATCGCGATATCATGAACCTGACCCATCATTTCATAGAATAATTCAACACTAACTATCGGACTCCATTTTTTCATAATGCGGATAATTTCATCGGCATTCGCAATTGTCCGGGGCAACATTTCCCTCTCTCCTTTTTATATTTCCCTTCTTATCCTCTTTACGTCCCAGGAAGGGGCAGGAACTACCAGAACATGGCAGACTTTATCCAGAAAGCTAATGTAAAGCGTTCGGTCCGTATTATCGCGACACCGATCGCCAGTGTCGCTGCAT
>JBAXMF010000471.1:0-2429 GCA_037134435.1 Methanomicrobiales archaeon
GTTGAAGAAGTCCGTACCACATCTGATGAGATCACCACCGTGTTGACATCCGAGGATAGCTGTTGTTTTACGGACAACTGCATATTGGCTCCGAGCATCCCCATGGAGGAGATAGCAACCACGCCGATAACAATCCCGATCGATGCCAGCAGTGAACGCATGAAATTGAGCCGGACACTCCTGACCGATAAGTCAAAGAAGATATCTCTCATGATCCAACAACCCTCCCGTCATCCAGCTGGATCGTCCGGTGCGCATACTCTGCAATCTTTTGGTCATGGGTCACCAGGATAACAGTTTTGCCTTTCTGGTGCAGGCCAACGAGGAGGTCCATAATCTGAATACCCGTTTTCCGGTCAAGGTTGCCGGTAGGCTCATCGCAAAGGATAATTTTTGGGTCATTGACCAACGCCCGTGCTATCGCAACCCGCTGCTGTTGTCCCCCGGATAACTGGTTGGGGCGGTGCGAACTCATCTCCTCGTCAAACCCGACTGATTTAAGAACAGCCGCTGCCTTGCCGGTGGTATCCCGGTGTTTATACCTCAGGATGAGCGGGTATTCCACATTCTCATAGGCAGATAAGAGGGGGATTAAGTAAAACTTCTGGAAAACGTACCCAGTGGTGTCCCGGCGCATATGTGTCCGTTCGAGGTTTGTCATGTTTGCAACGTTTTTCCCATCGATATAGAGTTCGCCAGTCGTCGGGACATCAAGGATACCGAGCTGGTTCAGCATTGTCGACTTTCCGGAACCTGAAGGCCCCATGATCGCGACAAATTCGTTTTCCAAAATATCAAGGGATACATGGTTGAGCGCCGTGAAGTCCCCACTCTCCAGGCGGTACACTTTCGAGACATCCACAAGGCGGATGAGTGGATTTTCACCCATATTTTGCCCTTTTATTTCCTCTTCAGCTTTGCAGTTATCCATTTCCGTTTCATCCAGAGGACAATCCCAACAACGATTACGATACCAAGAGCGATGACTGGATAGAATGAACTGAGTCCTCCACCCCTGCTGCTCCCTCCAAATCCAAAGATGCTTCCACCGCCCGGGGGTCCGCCGCCTCCACGATTTACAGTGCTGCCAGTTGTACCGCCGGTTGTGGTACTACTGGAACTTCCCGAGCTTCCGGTGCCTGTACTGGAAGAAGTCGAACCTGAATTATACCGGAGGTCAAGGTTTTTAACAGTGGAGAATGAGTTCCCATCGGCATCTTTCCACGTGATTTGAATCGGTATGTTGGAAAGATCGGTGCTCATAAAGGTCAGGGTAAAACTTGAAAAGTCATCAGAAGCGAGAGACCCAATCGCATAATCTGCATAAGGTTCCACGGGTCTTACCGGCGTCCCTACGGTGAGTACCATTGATTTTGCATCAGTGATACCCGCATTGTTTACGTCTCCGGTCAGCTTGTAGGAGGAACCCGCGGATGTGAGTACAATATTATTGACAACGGGGACCGCTGCCATCTTATCTTCACCAATGTTAAGGGGCAGGACTTCGTCTATTGCGTGGTCATTATTACCATTGTGATAGGTGATATGAAATGTCAGGTCTGATGCCAGGTCGGGAGTAACCTGGAACGTGGCCATTTGTGAACTGCCTGCGGGTAGTGTGGCAATAAATTTCTGGCGCGGTGAAACGGTTGTACCGTTTCCGGAAGGAGTTACAATAATATCCGTAATTACACCATTCCGTGAATTAACGAGGCTCAGGTTGATACTGTCTTTCTTTCCTACAACAAAATTATCTGGCCTGTCAACAACTATCGCATCAATGCCTTTCGAATCAACTTCGAGCTGAAAGGGATAACTGATGCTCCCTGCTTCTGTTGTTGAAACGGTAAATATTGGGAAATAGGTCCCATCCTCACCTGAAACAGTGACCCGGAATGGATAGGTCATTGTTGAACCAGGCCCGAGGCGAACGTTGGTATTAAACGAGGCCCGGTTTGACACGGCAATATGAGTTTCAAGAATGTCAGGCTGGGACAATGTTACGGTCTGGTTTCCGGAGTTCGTCAGGGTAACCGCGATTGTTCCCGTTTCATAGGGAAAAAACACTTCAGGGTCCAGCTTTACTGAGGTCACATGGGTATATGCCATCACTGGTGGATACCGGGCTGGCCGCAGTTCCACATGCAACGACACCGCACACTACTATGAGAAGAATAAAGAGATATTTTCGTAAATCTGCCATCAACACACACCTTTTTTTATTCTCGTCCTTCAATGGTATTTGCACCCTTCCGGACGATGTACTATATGTAAAATATATTTTACATTATGTTATTTAAATCATACCGTAGTCCCCATAAGAAGATTCACTGATTATTCATGCAGACCCCCCACTATATTCTCTCCTGCCCTTTATTGAACGAAAAAGAGTGGGAATGACGGAAATGGAAAGGAATGGGTAAGGAATG
>JBAXMF010000472.1:0-2425 GCA_037134435.1 Methanomicrobiales archaeon
CCGTCATCTGGAAGAACGAAAGCCCGGTAGGGGCACTATCCAGGGTAACCGGGAGATCTATCTGGTCACCCACAGAGGCAATCGGTCCTCCGCCGATGGTGATCGTCGTTGCTGATGCAATTCCTGCCAGTCCGGCAAGGAGTATGCAGATAATTCCTACAATTTTACATGTCTTTTCAAATTTCATAGTTGTTCACCCCGGATTCCTGAAAATGGATGGAATTATTTTCCCTCCATTAACCATAGATTATCCTGAAGAGACCGATGGTATCACCAAGATCGAGAACTCCATTGTGGTTGAAGTCGAAGAACTCCCAGTATTCAGGAAGTGATGATATATAGCCATAATTATTGAAGAACCATATGACATCTAGGTAGTTCCGTTGATGATCACCGTTGACATCCTCGTAGAGATTGTCCAGGTCCATATCCGTCGGATTTCCATTTGGATTGCTTGCAGGTATGGGATACAGATTCCTGACCACAATTGTTACGTTTTGGTAAGGAGTGAGGGTGATACCATTATACCCATAATCCTGGAGGCTGTAATTTTTTAAGATTAATACTGATTCTCCCTCTTGTGTCCCTTTAACCTGGAAACATCCGAGGCTCACGTTGAAGTTGCTCTTTGTCTGGTTGAAGTCAACGCCGGAAAACGTCACATTATAGACGGGTACACCGAAACTCATCGGGTTAAAGATGAACTGGGGGGCTGGCATCCAGTTAGGTGGATATACACCGGTGAACGTTGTGTTACGGGTATCGTTAAAGCCCATTGTTACGTTATACGTGCTCAGCCCGTTTGCAGTGTTCCACAGCAGGAGAGACAAGGTACGCGTGCTGTTCGTTGCAAGAAGCACCCGGGTAATACCAACCGTGCTGTTGCAATTGGTAATCTTTGGAGCGGGTGGTGCGCTGACAATAACTGGACCCCCTATTTTAGAGTTCGTACCTATCGCATTCGAAACAGTCAACGTAACGCTAAAGGAACCCGGGGCTGTATACACGTGGGTTGGGTTTTGCACTCCGGTAAGAATCGGGGTACCGTCACCGAAATTCCAGGACCACGCAGTCGGGCTTCCTGTGGATGTGTCGGTAAAGTTCACCGTAAGGTCGAAGCTGCCAGCCCACTTGTCAGCGGTGAAGTTAGCGCCGGGGAATGCCGGGGTCGGTGCATTGTTGATCCGCACTACGAACCCGTCAACCCAGCCTGCAAAGTGATTTCCAGATATGTCATACATGGTGTTGAATGATTTGACACCAGGATAATTTAGTGAGGTGGGAAAGTCGAAGGAGGTCGTGAACCCGGAGATAAAGATGTTCTGTGGGTCCATCACGGCAATACCAGTACCCGTTTCATCGAGGGTACCACCGAGGAAGGTTGAGAAGTTCAGGCTTGCCATGTTTGCGTTCACCATCGTGATGAACACGTCCTGGAAGGACTTTTTATATTTGAATCCCGGTATCGGGTTGACACTCGGGAAATCGGATGAACTGGTGTATCCGGTGATATAGATGTTGTTGTTGTCATCCAGTGCAATCCCATTCCCGCCATCGCTATTTAATCCGCCAAGATACGTTGACCAGTTTATCTTGCCTTCTGGTTCGAGTTTCGTAATAAATGCATCACCATACGATGTGGTGCCAAAATTTCGATATGCCCACGGTGCAATTATTGGTCCACCAAACCTTGTAGGGGGATATTGCGGGAAGTCGGTTGAATAGGTGACACCCGTGATATAGGCATATTCTTTGACGGAAATGTTTTTGACAGCTATACCTTTTCCTTCGTCATTGCCAGCTCCACCTAGATATATGGAGTAAACATTGACCGGTGATATGCCGGTAGCGTCGAATTTTGTAACAAATCCATCCTTTCCACCTTTCAAAGTGGTGGTAATGCTAGGATATATCGGGAAATTGGTAGACTGCGTCCAGCTGGTCACATAGAACGTACTATTCACACCGTTAAAAAACGATGCAATACCGAGTCCCTGATCGTTATTGCTGCCACCGAGGTAGGAGGAATAATAATATCCTAATGCATGACGGTCAACCGGGGTTCCGGGTTTATACCACACCGTGAAAGCATCACATGCGGTTGTGGGTAGTCCCAGATTTAACAATTTTTGAATTGCATCGTCACTTATGGGGAAGTTATCTGAGTTCGTGAACCCGGTCACATAAACATAGCCCTCATCCCCGGGCTCCTTGTCAAGATAGATTGAGGTCCCTGCATCAGATAAATTTCCACCTAAACAGGTTGAATAGCGGAGATTACTGCCATCGGGGGTTATTACCGATACAAATGCATCTATATTGCCAAAACATCCTGGGAACGGACATGGGGAAAGAGAGGTCTTATTGTCGTTTTTCGGGGTACCAGTCGGATCATATGGGAAATCCTCCGATGCAGTATAACCGG
>JBAXMF010000473.1:0-2420 GCA_037134435.1 Methanomicrobiales archaeon
GATCTGCACCTTGCCGATCAGCTTCTCATCTATCTCGCGCAATATGGGGGGTCTTATACCGCCACGGACTTTTCCCTCCATACCCGCACCGTGTGTTTTGTTCTTTCCCGGTTCGGATACCGTGTGAAAATGGAACAACGTAAGGAGGTTGTTTTCTGCATATGATACCCATCCTTGACTCTTCAGTGTTTTTTTCAGATTTCCCCGTAGAGTTGCCCGCCTATACAACGCATTCGGTTGTGGCCGAGCTCATTGACCTCCGCTCAAAATGCCGGTACGAGGTATTCCTTGCATCAGGCCTTATCGTGAAGCAACCTGACCCAGGTAACCTCGGGCGCGTACATGAAGCAGCAGGCCGGACCGGTGATGCATCAGTCCTTTCAACGACTGATTTTGACCTGCTGTCCCTTGCACTCGAACTCGGTGGCACGATCATCACGGACGATTTTGCCGTGCAGAATGTCGCGCGGAAACTGGGGATTACGACCATGCCGATTCACCAGCGGTCCGCGCGAGCGAGGGTATGGAAATTCCGTTGCTCGGGATGCGGGCGATATTATCCAAAGACAGGGGAATGTCCGGTCTGCGGCTCGCTCATCAAAAGAAAACTTAAATAGATGGCTGGTTACCTCTGTTCATGTCATCCCTCGATGAGCTGATCAGAAAGGCAAAAGAACTCCTCTCAGAAGGCCACAGTCCGGGTCAGATCGCTGATGAACTTTCACTCTCGATGGAGACGGTCACCTGGCTCCTTACGCAGGTGAAAGGTACCGACATACCAAAAGATGTGCACATCGACTGGACCAGTGTAAGCAGTGAAGCATCACTCCTGGCGGCGATGGCGGGTATGATGCTGACGAGGCTTCAGTGCGCCCATGGCATTTCCTCCACCTGCTCGTGTGAATCAGAAGACCGGCAGGCAGTAATTGTAGGGATAGCACTATCAGGAATTCCCCTTGCCACCCTGATGGCCGCATCGCTGGATGCAAAACTTGCGATTTACCACCCGGTAAAACAGAGCTCCAGCGAGAGGCCGGTCGGGTCTATCAGCGGAAATTTCGCCACCGTCAAGGGGGAGTCCTGTATTATCGTCGATGATGTGATCACGTCCGGGAATACCATGAGGGAGATGGTTCAATACTTACGAAAACACGGGTCAACCCCAACCGCAATCCTCGTAATATTTGACAAGCGCGGTATCAGCGATATCGACGGAGTTCCGGTGTACAGTCTCTTTAAAATCTCACGTATTGACTAACGGGGAATCAGGTCGATCACCATATAGAATCACTTATATAGAAGTTCAATTCCATCTTTTTACCACATTGGAGGATTCACGATGCTAGCAGGACAACAAGTTATTATTCTTAGACAAGACGTAGAGCGAAACCGTGGCCAGGAGGCCCAGCGCTCCAATATCGTTGCAGCGAAGGCCATTGCAGGTGCCGTAAGGACAACTCTCGGCCCACGTGGAATGGACAAAATGCTGGTCAGTTCTACAGGTGATGTGGTGATCACAAATGACGGCGCCACGATCCTGCAGGAGATATCAGTACAGCACCCCGGTGCCAAGATGGTTATCGAGGTAGCAAAAGCACAGGACGACGAAGTAGGCGACGGGACAACAACCGCCGTTGTGCTTGTCGGTGCATTGATGGAGCAGGCAGAATTGATGCTCGCCCGGAAGATCCACCCGACGGTCATCGCCCAGGGCTACCGGTTAGGGATGTATAAGGCCCTTGAAATCTTAAAAGACCTTTCAGTCAAGGTAGACCCCTTTGACCGGAAGACGCTGTTAAAGATCGCCGATACGGCGATGACGGGAAAATCCATCGAGTCGGTAAAGGGAAAACTTGACGGTATTGTCGTCGATGCCGTCATGGCAATCGCAGAAAAATCCGGCGATAAAGTCCTGGCCGATGAAGATAATGTCATGATCAAGAAGCAGAAAGGTGCCTCCATGGACGATGCAGAACTGATCAAGGGCATCGTTATCGATAAGAAGCGGGTCAACGAGGCAATGCCAAAGCGGATCAAGAAGGCAAAGGTCGCCCTTGTCGCCAGTCCTTTCGAGATCAAAAAGACACAGGTCAAGTCGAAGATCAAGATCACGTCCAGCGAGCAGATGGAAGCATTCGGCCTCCAGGAACGCGAAACACTGAAGAAACTTTCTGACGCGGTTATCGCAAGCGGTGCCAACGTTCTCCTCTGCCAGAAGGGGATCGCCGACCCGATCCAGTTCTACCTTGCAAAGGCAGGGGTCCTCGCCGTAGAAGACGTTGCTGAAAACGACATGAAAAATGCGGCAAGAGCACTTGGTGCCTCAGTCGTGAACAAGGCGGAAGACCTTGTGCCAGGTGTCCTTGGCTCGGCAGAACTTGTAGAAGAATCAGACGACATCGATATCATCAGGATTGAGG
>JBAXMF010000474.1:0-2415 GCA_037134435.1 Methanomicrobiales archaeon
GTTCTTCTCTTACGTAGGGATAAAAAAATAAAATTCAATTTGCCGATGGTTTTTCTGGCGTAGATTAACGAGGGGGGATGTTGTCGATATCACGATTACGAAGGATGCTCCAAAAGGCAAAGCGAAGGAACGGGTGTCGGGTCTTATTGAGAAGTTGAAGAGGAAGGAATAGCGAAGGGTGCGTTTCGAGTGGTTTTCTATGACCTGGTTTAATCTTAAAATAGTAGTGTACAATGGAATGCCAGGTCGCGAATTCACAATCATGGATATAATACGAAAAAAAGAATCAAACAATAAACAGGAAAAAAAGTAATGGGTGATTAAACCCCGATTGCTGATAAATCGCCAGGGCCGGTCATAAACAGCCAGTAACCTTTTGTCGGGTGCATGAGTCTTGAGTCACTGAACTGACCGCTCCCACCATTTATAATCTGGACATCATAGAGATATGCCGTCGTGTCAAATCCCATTGCCTGGGTCCAGGTGTCCCGGACAGATATCAACGTATCACGGGCACTCGCCGGGATGGTCCCGGAGAAACCGATCAGTTCCCAGCCTTTTACAAGGTTGCGGCTGGGTGGTACCTGGAGAGGGTTGGGATCGAACTTCAATGGTACCGTCGTCGGTGATTTTGAATAGATCCAGAACCCATACAAGGGGTGGACCGGGGTATCTGCATATATCGGGACCCAGTTATGAATTACCCCGTCATATTCCCATATCGTGCGACCTTCGGTAACTACATTTTTGAAAATCGACCCGGTATCATAACCCGGAGCGAGCTTTTTCGGTACTGATACCAGGTTCCAGCCTTCTCCAAGAGTGAGGTTGTAATCGCCTGGTTGCGGGGTATACGTGTGAAGCGGGAGGTAGTCGGTATTGTTGGTGTCAATGACGAACGGTGCATTGCAGAACCCGTCGCCCCTGTCCGGGGTGATCTGCGACCAGCCGGTGCCGGCTGGGTTGGCCCAGTAATTTCCACCTAGGTTCGGGCCACCGATGATGTTAGTACCGGCGATGGGACTGATGTTCCACGTGTTACCTGTATTGTCAGTGACATCGACGTTACGGGTATTACTGAAGAGATTGTTGTAGATGAGATTGCTGCCGGAACCCAGTACGAGAGAGATCCCGGAATCCCTGTTTCCAGAAATCGTGTTCATGGCGAGCAAGTTCCCATCCGATGATTCTGAAAGATTGATCCCCGATATGATATTTCCCGATATGGTATTACCCAAAACCGTGTTGTTCTGGGAACGGAGGACTTCAATACCATGTTGAACGTTGTTTTGAGCATAGTTTACGGAGAGGTTATTCTGCTCACTGTTAAAGAGGAAGAAACCATCCAGGGAATTGGAACTGACATTATTCGATTCAAAGGTATTTATCGCTGAATTTGCGATCATGATACCGTTGCCATTTTCACTCACCTGGTTGTCGGTCAGGACATTTGAAAAGGAACGTCCAAAACCGATTCCGAAATTTCCGTTTTCCCGGACATTATTCCCGTAAACATGGTTATACCTTGATGCAAACAACCACATACCGCCATTCGTATTATTATGGACGCTATTTCCCACCATCGTATTATTGTTGGAAGCATCCAGTATAATCCCATATTCCTGGTTATTTCTGACGCTGTTATGCGATATGGTGAGGCGTGAAGATGATACGACATCCATCCCGGTATTGGCATTCCCCGTTACCTCGGTTTCGAGCAATTCGGCAGCATCGCAGCCCTGGATGGAGATGCCGATCGTATTGTCATATGACTGCATCTTCGAGATTCTTCCACCTCTGCTGATGCCGGAAAAAAGGACTCCCTGTTCAAACCGGGTCACCGAAAGGTTGGAGATAATGATGTTTGAATAGGGGGTATCTCCTGACACTGCACCTATTCCATAGGTTTCTGGTTTTTTTGTCCCTGAAATGGTGTAGCCTCTCCCATCTATCGATACGTCACTACCCGAGATATTGATACAGGTCCCGGAATTATCCGAGTGGATATTATTTACCAGGTAATATCGGCCGGGCCTGGTAATGGTGACCGGGCCGGTGATCGGAGTGCCTGATGGATCAGGAGAAGTCACGTTGACCTCGATCGTACAAGCAGTACTACTTGTCCCCTGGCTGTTTGCAACGGTAAGCACTGCATTGAAGGTTAAATTGAACCCTGTTGTATAGGTATGCAGGGGGTTTTGCAGGGTAACATTCGGCGTCCCGTCACCAAAATTCCATTGGTACGACAGGGGCGGCGTACCGGAAGAGGTATCATTGAACTGGACCTGTAAGGGGGATTTTCCCATTTTCGGCGAGGCAGAAAATCCCGCTACCGGAGCACCAGCTGGTGCAATGGCCAGGCTGTGTTCGTAGCCGCCGGAGATAGAGGAAAAGTTCCCTGCCGGGACTTCACAC
>JBAXMF010000475.1:0-2408 GCA_037134435.1 Methanomicrobiales archaeon
TACCCGCTGGTGCATCGATCACCAGGTACTCACAAAGGTTTACCAGTTCCTTCAGCGCGGCTTTTAGTTTTTCCGGGTCGGCCTGCTGAAACCCCTGGAGGGAAATACCGCTCGGTATAACTTTTAAACCTGCTCGCCCGTCATAAATTGCGTCTTTGATGTTTGCTTTCCCCGCAAGGACTTCATGAAGCGTGACCGGAACATTCTCAAGGCCAAGGGCCAGGCCGAGGTTCGCCATTCCGATATCTGCATCCATTATAAACGTCTCTTTCCCCAATTGGGCGAGACAGGTGCCAAGGTTCACCGTCACTGTAGTTTTTCCTGTTCCTCCTTTACCGGAAGCCAATGTGTAGACCCTGACCATTAAACACCTTCACAAGAGTTGCGTAATGTAGATTTATATGCTGTAATTAAATCCTCTCCCTCGCTGGTAATTTATATCCACCAGTTCATGATTTTTTCCGTGTCACTCTTGATACTGGCCAATGAAGTGTCTGTCACCAGGTGGTCGGACTGTATGATTCCGATTACCGATGATCCCTTATGTGTGATATAAAATAATTTCATCCCTGGTACAGAAGGGGCCTCGCCCTGCTTAAAGAACTGGGCATAGTGGGCCGCCTCATCCTGTCCACTTTCCCTGGTTGATGCAATCATCAGGCCGTCCGTCGCAGACAAGGTGATCGCATCGAGATGGTATTTCGATACGAGTGCATCGAGATTTTTTGTTATATCTCCAAGGTTTGTGAGCGGTGCATCTTCTGCAGATTGCATTTTTTCCGATATATCTTCCTGTTTAATTCCTGGAATGACTGGTAATGGGGTGCTAATATCATCCTGATGGGGGACGGTGCGTATTTTAGAATGATATTTTTTTCCGGTTGAATATGTTACCTGGTAAACTTTCAAAAATAGCAGAACCAGGATAACTACTGCTATTGCAACGATCAAGACGATGACAGGTATGATCGGTATCTGTCCGGGTATTATTGATTGCATGGCATCTTCCTGCTATAGCGCTTGTTTTTCTGGAATTTATTCTTGATCTTCCCTCTCCTCTATCAGGTGATCCAGGTCCAGTTGCTCAATGGTGACCTTGCAGTTCTCCCGAATTCTTTTGGTCATTTCATCCATGTCCATATTATCGAGGGCTTCCAGGTCGCGGTCAATACATGTCCCATCCACTTCCTGTCCATTTTCAGTTATCGGTTGTTTATCGGGAGATTGTAGAGTACTGGGGGTAGTGACCTGCTCTGATGGAGGCTTTTCTGCCAATACTATTTCTGGTCCCGGGGTGAGATCTTGTTTTTTCTGGTGCTCAAAATGGTTTTCCCGGGTCGCATTTCCTGGTATGTCTTCCTTTCTCCTGGTACCCAAATTGGATATTCCTGTCCTTATTTGCCGTTTTTGGGATTTAATGGCTGATATCTGGAGTGTTGCATGAGGGTTAAATTCCCTTGCCAACTGGAGCTGAACGGTGTTTAATGTTGTAAGGCCTGCATCGACTTTCATGTCAAGAAGTGTTAATATCTTCTGCCAGGCAGGGTGTCCTTCAAGTTGTTCGTAATTTGCAAGGATATAGATCCCGGAATTGAGCACCAGGGTGCAGGTCTCTATTCCATTATTGACCGTACAGTACCCGGTGAACCTGATTTTTTCTATCTCGTCAAGGAGCGAACGAAATAGTATACCTTTCCTAATAGAATGAAATGTGCCCCTTGGGAGTTTCATCAACCGGAGATATACAACGCCATATTTAATAGTCCTTTTTAATACAACGGGGACTCGTACCGTACTTAAAAAAAGAGGTGTAATCTAATATCTGTGCCCTGAAATATCCTTACGATGATACCGGCATTTGGAGGTGCCAGATAAATTCTTTAGCAATATGGGTGTCTGGCATCGAGCCGAAATCCCCGTCTGGCGAACGCACCATTTTAAGGTTATGTCACATGTCAGGCAGGGGCAGGGTGCAGGGAATCTCACCCCGTTAGGGTCTGTATTCTGTTGAAACAAGGGGGTATTGGGGTGGTTTAAAAATACGGTTGCAAACTGACTTTTATCCGGAATGGGAAACAAAGTCATATCCCCAAAAAATCCGGTCATAGACGGGTGGGGGGTTACGAAATGGTGGTGGTATGAGAGTACCCTGCTCATTATTGGAAAAAGGGACCGGAATATGGTGGAATTTTTTCTTTCCAGACTTTGAATTGGTGTTCATACCGAAGATTAATGATACTATTTCAGGGGTGGGCCGGCTTGAAAAAAACATGGGCGTTTTTTTGTGTTGATCACGGAGAAATGAATGAATTGCTCTGGGTCTCCAGTATACCTGAAAATTTATGAATAGCCGCCCAGAATAAAATCAAATTAGGAAACATATTTATCATCGTATGCCAGAATTTCAG
>JBAXMF010000476.1:0-2394 GCA_037134435.1 Methanomicrobiales archaeon
AAAATCAGTTAACCGGGCAGGACCCGGTTATTGTAACCCTGCAAAAAGGTGCGGAATCGGTCCGGTTAATCCAGGAGACCATTGAATATTCGAAGGATTACCAGGATATGGGGGCAAAACCCCCGACATGGCAGAATGTGAAGATGACGATGCTGTTCGGGCTCTCACATATCTCTACATTGTCAAGTTAGGAAATGAGATTGACACAATAATATTGAAAGATCTATATATAATAATGTATAATATAATACTCATGTGCACAAAGTACCACACCCGAACGTGAGAAAAAGCTCTCTGAATGGATAGATCAGCATATTTGTCTCCTGGAGGGACTCTTTATTCAAGCGTCGTTTAAAGATTGTTTCTCTACGAAAACGCATAGCTGTGTGACCCATGCGTATGAGTACATCAAAGGTCTGATAACCTGCCCTCAAAAATGCGATTTGACTCAAATATCAGACCATTGCAGTGATAAAAACAATCAGGCATTCAGTCATTTCTTATCACAATCACCATGGGATCATCGCACTCTTCTAAACTGGTTACGCAATAATGGAAGCCGATTTATCGGGAAAAACGGTGCTCTGATAATCGATGAATGCGGCAATCCGAAAGCAGGTTCGAAATCTGTGGGAGTATGCAGACAGTACCTTGGAAACATAGGCAAAGTAGATAACGGTCAAGTTGGAGTGTTTCTTGCGTATGTTAAGAATGGAAATCGCCTCCTTCTTGACTTTCGGCTCTATCTTCAAAAATCATGGACGTCTATTCCTGAACGTTGTAAAGCAGCCGGTATCCCCGATATTGAACAAGTTTTCCGGACAAAAGCAGAACTGGCATACGAAATGATAGTCGAAGCTAACAACGCAGGAATTCACTTTTCACACATATGTATGGATGGTTTTTACGGTTCACAACCGTGGTTTCTCACGAAACTCGAATTGCTGAATCTGTTATATGTTGCCGATATCGGCTCAAAAGTATATGTATATCTGACCGAACCTGTGTATTCAATTCCACTTCGAAAAGGTAATCGAGGAAAAAAGCCATCGCGAATGAATGTTTTCAATACTTGCCGTGTTAGAGTTGATACGATTATGGAAAGCATCACACACTGGAAATGTGTGCGAATTCGGAAGTCAATGGATGGTTTCCTTGAAGTGAAATTTACCGTGATCAAAGTCTGTAGAATTGACAAAGATGTTTCTAAACCCTTGGCGGTATGGCTCCTTATTCGGAAAGAACTCGACGATTCCGACATAAAATATTCGTTTTGCAACGCACTTGAGATTCAATCGTGGGATCGCCTCGCCAGGATGCAAAGTGAACGATATTGGATTGAGCGTTCATTCGAGGATGCCATCGCTCTGGCGGGGATGGCAGATTATCAGGTGAGAAACTGGAAAGCATGGCATCACCATATGTCTTTGGTTCTTGTTGCTATGTTTTGGATAACGAAAGAACAGCGTGTATTGCTGAATGAAGTCAAGGACGTATCGCTTCATGACATGGTTAAAATTATCGTTATACTGTTACCACTGAAGGTCCAGACCTCCCTTACAGTAGCACGAAGAATACTGAAGAATATCCGGAATAGAAGAGACTCAAGAATATCTAAAATGAAGCGGAAAAGAAAGTTTATGTCGAACCATTCGTAGGGAGCCGGTATGTGTGCTCAACTGCAAATAGTAGCTTCCGGCTTCCCATAAATACTGGTTTTTTATGCTGTTTAACATTTATTTTAGAGATGAGTGGTCTTAAAAACGGAGTTTCTTACCGGAAACACCTGATGTTTGAACAGTCAGTCGAATTTCAGCGGGCCAGAGTGGTTATATTGGTGAGCAGAGCGCGGGTAATGTGACATTGTAGAGATATTCCTTCAAACGATAAAGATTTCTTTCGTGTTCCCTGGTTATCGGTATGGAAACCGCAATCTGACATAGATGTCTGATGCCCCCCGGTCCCCTACCATCCGCGTCCGCCACCCCGGCAAAAAATTCACCATCGGCGGAACACAGAAGCAATAATCCGATTTTAAAGGCTTTTCAAATGAGCCATTCCCCCTACTTTATCCGGTTTCTCGATCCGGATCTGCCTGATACCATCCACATCAGATATCTGTTATGTCTCGAGAGAGCTTATTCATATATGAGCATACAAACGGGATATCAGAAGGTGATACCATGATGATAAGGGCAAGAATTGAAGGGAATACTATAAAGCCTCTTGATCCAATTCCATTCAAAGAAGGCGATATTGTTACCATCAGGTTCGAAAAAGGACTCTACAGTTTATTGCAGGAATTAGGGAGTATCACGGCCTCATCTGATATTGATGCAGTATTGATTGAGATGAGGACTAAAAAGTACTATGACTAAATGCGTCCTTGATTCA
>JBAXMF010000477.1:0-2394 GCA_037134435.1 Methanomicrobiales archaeon
GTCCCGACCACGACATCCATCCCATATTTTTCTTTGATGAACCGGGTAAAATAGGAAATTCGTGGACAGGGGGGATACCCGACTATCATACCGGTGGCAAGGTGGATGACCTCCGCACCGTTGTTCTTCATCTCTTCCGGCACGTACTCGACATTCCCGCCGGGGCACCCGTTGCAGGTGGCAAACCCGACAAGCTCCACGTCTTTTCCCCTGTACCGTTCAAAAGCGCCTTCGCAGTTGTGCAGTGCCCGCAGGCATTTACCCCCGGCACAGGTCCGGTACCGGTCACAGATGATGATTCCCAGTTTGATTGGCTCTTCCATGGTTATATCTCCTGATGTAAAATATTCAGGTTATGATCTTTTGCTCATTAGAGTAATATCCCGTTGCTTGGTACATATCTTTCCCCGTGTTCATTGCAACCCATTTCTTTTCATAACATGTTTAACACATGATGGACAACCGCTGATCTATGCAAGCAGTTCGCCCTGAAGAGATGCCTGATGCGTTGAAGGCCAGTATGGATAAAGGTGGGGTACTGCCAGAACTTCAGCAGGAGATTCTTAAAGTGTCTGAATTCCACACTTACCCGGCACCCGGGGTCCTCATCGGGGCATTCATGGTAGACTATGCAATGGAACTCCTCGGGGTCAAAAAGGGCCGTAAACTCTACGGCGTCTGCGAGACGCCCAAGTGCCTTCCCGATGCCCTGCAGGTTCTGGCCCACATCACCATTGGGAATAACCGGCTCAAGATCGTACCCATCGGGAAATTTGCGATTACCATGAATATGTCATCCGAAGATGCGACTGCTGACGCTGTGCGGGTGTACGTGGACCTGGAGAAACTGAAAAAATACCCTACGGTCGATGTCTGGTATGCCAACAGCCCGGCTTTTGACAAGAAGACCATGAAAGGGCAGTTGTTCGATGAGATCTTCCGCGCCGGACGAAATATCCTCTCTTTTGAACGGGTCCGGATCATGGTGAAGAAAAAGGAGAAATGGTCATCGGTCACGTGCTCCTGCTGCGGTGAGACCGTTCCCGATTATCTGATCGAAGGAGACCGCTGCACAGCCTGTGGTTCGATGAAATATTATGCGAAGATCTAAGCCGGGAACCTTCTGATCTCCCACAGTTTTAAAATATTTCAATTTTTTTCGTACTGAAGAGGATTAAAATCCCATTCCAAAGGGGATTATTTACTGTTATCGGGAATACCACCCCCCTCCTTTATGAACAGCGCCGTATGGCTCCGTAAAACGAATGGGGTACCGGCCCTGCGAAATCCAGCCAATGCTGCCATTGCAAGCGTCGCTTCAAACTCATCAGCGGGAATCTCATGCTTTGGTTCAGCGATGAGGAATGTCCCGCCCGGGACCAGGAGGGAAAATACCTCCTGCATGAGCCGGGCTGCATCAGGGACTTCATGGATAACACAGCATCCGAATGCAACATCAATACATCCCGCATATTCGAGCGCCAACGATTGCGGTTCAGTCTTGTGGAGCCGGATGCGGGCAAGAAGTCCTGCTTTAGTGGCCTTTTCCTTCAGGATCTCCAGCATCCCATCCTGGAGATCCACTGCTATCACTTGCCCGTTTTTACCGACACGCCGCGCAATGGGCAGGGTAAAGAGGCCCGGCCCGCATCCGATATCAAGGACGGTATCGCCCGGGCGGACATACCGGTCAACAAGCCTGCCTGGCTGGTACTTGAGCCGTCGCCACCACCCGTCAAGGTAATTGGCACGGGATACCGGGAAGACTTCGTGATCGCCACTCATTGCATTATCCCCGGGTTTCACCGGTCCGCGTACTCCAGCCGGAGTCCCACACCGGTCTCCGCCAGCGGGGCAACCTGTGTCAAAGCCACTTTTACCGGGAGGGCAGTGCAATGACAGGCATGGATGGCGGAAAGGCTCTGGTCTTTGAGATATGCAAGAGTCCCGTCCAACTGCGGGCCGGTCGAGCGGAGGTGGAGTCCGCCGACGATATCATGTACGCGGTTCTCCCCACAGATCTTCTTTGCATACTCCACGGTGTTGCTGATCCCCGCATGGGCACACCCCGTAATGATTACAAGCCCTTCGCGGCTGCGGAACGCAAGAGAAGTATCATCGAGCAGGCGATCCTCATGCAGGCTCCCGTCCGGCATCACGATGCGCCGTGGCCCGGGCAGGGTCGTTTCAAAGGAGTACTTCCGTTCGATCTCGCCGAGGAAGAACAAATTTGGCGTGAGACAGACCGGGTCTTTTGATAGAGCGAGCGGCATGATCCTCTGCACCTCATCAGCGGTGAGAACCGCACCTATGTCAGGCTGGGGTGGTTTCGGGCGGGGATGAAAACAGAAGGGATGCGCGATAAGTTTGGGCAGGTGGCAGGAGGTATCTTCG
>JBAXMF010000478.1:0-2388 GCA_037134435.1 Methanomicrobiales archaeon
TACACTATATAATATAACACCATTCTATTAAAGTCTATTTGTTTTAAAACAAGTGCATTTGCTTTACTGACGATAGAAAAACACAATGTAACATTTCTGTAACAGCCTCAAAATCCTGACTTTTTCTGTAAAAAATTCGCTTCCACCGCAAATCCATTTCCCAAAAACGCACTTTTTTACAGATTTTTAGCGGATGAGCTAGGCCGGGTATCCGAGCCCTTTTTCAGATGTGAACCGAAGTATACAATTAATTATATTGTGCCTTGTTTATTGTCATGGTATGCGCTGGGTGCCCGGGTGCATGAGTACATCAGGGGTGCTGGTGTTACACTGGCAGGATGGGTGCATTGTGTGATGCTGATTGATGGTTGCTGCAAGCGGGAGACCCGGGGAAGTGCCTGTTGAGTGCCTGGTAAGATGGTGAAGGGTAATTAAAAAAAGGTGTTATCAGGATAAGCAGGACCAACCTGTTACCTGCTCTCTGATGGCTTCCCGCTCTTCCTTTGTCCACGCGATATTCAGATAGTGCTTGATTGATACCATTTCATTGTGACCCTGACTTAAGACGATAAACGGGAATTTATCCGGGTGTGCTGCAAGCAACCAGCTTTCAAGAGTTTTTCTGGAGGTCCTGACAGTTATGCCGGTAGGGTTGTTGCTCATTTCCTGCCCGGGTAATGCTGTAAGGCGCGCCCTTTGAGCCCAGCGGATAAGGTTCTTTTGCCATGCTCCCGGTGAAGCCGGTACTGATGGGTTGTCGAGATAGGCCTCGACTGCGAGAACTCCCTTATCGGACAAACAAACATTCCTGCCTGACTGCCTTGCCGCTGCCTTGCCGCTCTTGATGGCGATAGACCGGCGTTCCTTGTCAAAGACTGCCGGGTTGTCTGCCAGCTGCTTTACTTCAGATAATCGCATGCCGGTGTGCAAGAGTAAGTCATAGAGTGCCTTGCTGGTTGGCTTTTCGATAACTGCCCTTATGCGGATCGCTTCATCCACTGTAAGGACCCGGCTTGAATTGCATTGGAGTGCGGTTGTCATACTTTCTTATACGCACTTTTAGTATATAAAGAGTACGACTTCTATGTTAGAACTCGTATGTGTATCTCTCTCATACTGCCTTACTTTAGGAATATCCTCGTTTTGTGCTACGGAGTAACACGAATGTTAATAATCGTGGTACTGAATAGTTCTGGACACGCACATGTCCGAGCCCTGGGAGATCCGCCTTTCCCGGATTGTTTGACCCGGTTGCCGGTCGAGCCATGAGCTGCAGGACCCCGGTGCCCGGGAAATTCCCGAAATATATCTTACTTGTTTTAAAGAAATTATGCTTGTTGTATGAATATTTTGAAAAATTGTAACACTTTTATGTACAGAGTACCAGATCCTCACGTCTGACTTATACCGCTGGAACCGGGGATCTTGAGTATTATATTGAAAAATTTTTTTGTGATGAATATCCTTAATTCACCACATTTTAGATCATCTTTTCGGGTACTGGCTCTGATACACTTGTTACGGTTGTTACGCTCCCTGTACACGGGTACTCACTAACAGTAGTATCATTTTTATCTTTTACAGGAGAGAGCCCGTGTACCGTAAGTGTAACAAGTGTATCAAGCGTAACAAACCGGGGTCCACGTAACTGTTTTGGACATTCCAGTTTTTCGTTTTTATCTGAGAAATAATAGCGCTGAACGATACCGTTCCATGTATTCTGATCAGGAACTATAAGCACCCGGATCAGTTTGCCTTCCCGGATCACTTCCGTTTTGAATCCTATGGAATGTAGGATCTTTGTAGCTGCGGTTGTTGATCGTAATCCACATCGGTCCTTCACCTCTACTGCTGTCAGATGCCCTTTATCGTCTCTTTGGTCTTGTACCCAATCTAGCACTGAATTAAAGGTCATGCCTTCAAGGGAAGATGCCCGTGTTCGTTGGACTTCCTTCTGCCGCATATTCAAGTATGTTTTTAATCGGCTCTCACCATCAGGGAATAATTGCAGGACAATACTTAACGGGATGGCAAGTTGTTTCAACCTGGGCTCGATTGTTGCTTCACGGAGATCGATGATCTTCTCACCGTCCACTGATGCCCAATTCCGCATAACAAAGATCGCGATTCCCGCCCGTAGACAGTCTACTTCATCGTTGTATGTTGCTGGAAGAATGATCGGAATATCTTTTCGGGTAGTTTCCTTTGGGGTGAATGATAATAGCCTGCCCTCAGTGGCGTTGTCCTGGAACGGGTGACGCATGGCGATCACTTTCGGGCAGAACGGATCAAAAATATCCTGCTCTTTCGGGTTGTCTTTATCGGTTTTTATGAAATACTGCCCTTTTTCAAATCCGAGATTCAGGTATTTTACCAGCTCGTTTGTAG